>JBOGJG010000216.1:0-7022 GCA_050747825.1 Acidobacteriota bacterium
GACTCCGATCCTTGCTGGAATCCTGGAAAGACCAGCTTGAGCTGTTGTTTCTCCCGCCCTACTCTCCCGAACTCAACCCCACCGAGAGAATCTGGCGGTTTACGCGCAGAAGCAAAACTCATAACACCTACTTCCCGAATCTGGAGGTACAGCCTTCCACACTGTGTGAATTCTTCGCAACCTTTACCGGACCCGCCGGCCGGGTGGTGGAGGATATCGTCATGAGCATGGATCTGACTCCGACTGCTCTGGAAATTGCCGGAGTAAAGCCGGCAGTTGGATGGAGTCAGTTTGCTGGATGTGCTTCAAGGAAAAGGGAAGCTCCAGCGAGAGGCTATTTACTTTCACTATCAGGCTCCCCGGCAGCCCGCTCAATATGCTCTCATTCAAAAGGGCTGGAAGTACCTGCGCGACAATCAGGAAAAGGAGCACCTTTTTCACCTGCAACAGTATCCTTATGAGCAAAGCGACCTTGTTGCCTCCCAACCGGCGCGCCTGGCCCAAATGAAAGAACAATACAAAAATTGGAAGGAAGAGGTTCTTTCCAATTTTTAGAATCGATCCAACTATAGGGTTTAACGATTATGCTCTTAGCTCAGCAAAGTCCTCGTGTAAGACTCAAAGCCGTTCTGGGCCAGCGAATCTCACTGATAACGCGAATGATCAGGGTCTGGATCACTCCAGATGACAGTCCGAAGCTTCCGATCCAGACCCTGATCATTCGCGTCATTCGCGTGATTGGTTGGCCTGAAACTACCGAGTCCCGCAGGACCTTTGCTGAGTTGACCGGATAATCATTTAGGGTTTTGTTCCACCTGCAATTCAATTTTACATATTGAAAGATGCCTCGATGGTGTGTTATAGACAGCAGTAAGCCTTTTAAAAATTCGAGGGATCACGATATGACACGCCAATCCTGGATTGCAGTAGTCTTTCTGTCTCTGGCTGCCACGGCAACCGCAGTGGCGCAGGTTGAAACCGCCCGTCTGACCGGCACGGTAAAGGACTCCACGGGAGCCGTTTTACCTGGAGTCGAGCTATCGATCACCCACCTCGAGACCAACCGGCAGGTGGTGGCGCTTACCAACGAGCAGGGCCGATACGTGTCGGTTCCTCTTCCCGTCGGCAGCTATCAAGTGACGGCGGAGCTACCCGGCTTCAAGCGGATCTCTCGCAGCGGCATTCGACTGCAGATCCAGGAGACGGCCGTGATCGATTTTACGCTCGAGATCGGTGAAATTACCGAAGTTGTACAGGTGACAGCCGACGCTCCTTTGCTCAATACGACCGATCCCACACAGAGCCAGGTGATCGACAACAAGAAAATTGTCGATATGCCTCTGAACGGGCGCGATTACCTGCAGCTTGCACTGCTTTCGGCGGGAGCCATTCAGCCGGTTGGCGGCCGCTTCGGAGGATTCAGCGCGGGTGGCCAGCGGACGACGCAGAATAATTACCTGCTCGATGGCGTGGACAACAACAACGTCCAGATTGCCGCTCAGGGCCGAAGAGCGGAAGCGGTCAAGCCGTCCATCGACGCCATTCAGGAATTCAAGGTGGTCACCAACTCTTTCTCGGCTGAATACGGCCGCGCGGCTGGGGGCGTAGTGAACGTCGTTTTGAAATCCGGCAGCAATGAGCTGCATGGCACCGTGTTCGGTTTTCTTCGAAACGAAGTTTTGGATGCCAAGAATTTCTTCGACGATCCGGACGCCGACAAGCCGCCATTCAAGAGAAGCCAGTTCGGCTTTTCGCTGGGCGGCCCCATCATCCGCGACAGGACTTTTTTCTTCGGCGACTACGAGGGCACGCGCATCCGCGAATCAAGAACCGTCAACAACACGATCCCCACGCGAAAGATGCGCAGGGGCGACTTCTCTGAAGTGAGCGAAACCATTTTCGATCCAGCGACCTATGACCCTGAGACGGGGACTCGGCAAGCTTTTCCAAACAATATCATCCCTGAGAATCGGCTTGATCCGATCGCGCTCAAGGCGATAGCCTGGTATCCCGATCCTAATAGTGGCGGTCTCACCGAAAATTTCCTGTTCAATCCGCCTAATGTGGAGGACGTAGATAAATTCGATGTACGCGTGGACCATCTCTTTGGACAAAGCGATAATGTCTACTATCGATTTAGTTACCAAAGAGAACTCGAGCCCTTTTCGCCGGCTCTTCCGCCTCCCGCTTATGGAGGTGGAGACAATGCCCGTTCATTTCACAACACCGGGATAAACACGGCCCTGGTCTGGAACCATGTCTTTACGCCCACCCTCATTTCTTCCAGTCGCGTCGCCTGGAACCGGCTCTTCAGCCAGATAACGGCGCCTATTGATGAAAACGTTAATGCAGAATTGGGTCTAAAAGGTGTTAACCAGACTATAGGAGGTGGACCTCAGTTCAGCATCAGCGGTTACACCAATCTGGGGATTGGCTCATTCGTGCCCAATCTGATCGATTCTCAAACACGCCAGCTCGTCAATGATACGACCTGGACTCGAGGTAGCCACAGCGTGAAATTCGGAGTCAACGTTCTGTGGCTGCAAAGCTACCTCTCGAATCCGCAGCAGGAGTTGGGAAACTTTGTTTTCAACGGCAATTTTACGCGGGATCCGAAATCTCAGAAAGGAGGAGATGCCATGGCCGATTTCCTCCTGGGCATCCCCTGGCGGACCGACGTTTCGAACTCGATCTATATGAATCTGCGTGCGCCCTTTTACCACTTTTATATTCAGGATGAATGGCGGGCGAGTTCCCGCCTCACGCTGAACTTCGGTATTCGATACGAGTTGAATTTGCCCTGGGTGGAGACGCGCAACGGCATTTCCAATTTTGATATCGACACCGATCCGGATAATCCTCGATTCATCGTAGCGCAAGAGGGGAGTCGATTCGATCGTGCCACCATGACGACTGACAAGGATAACTTTGGGCCCCGGCTGGGAGTCGCGTACCAAATCAGGCCCGGCACGGTGATTCGGGCTGGATACGGACTCTTTACGGCCAACTACGAGGGAACAGGAGGAGCCCAGTTTCTGGAAGGAAACCCGCCTTTTCACATCAAGTCGCGAATCTCGACCGACAGCATCAATCCCAGCATTCTCCTGAGAGAGGGCGTCCCTGAGGGTTTGATCACACCGGAAAGAGCGATTTCATTGCAATTTTCCTCCTTCGAGGTAGATCCCGAGCTTCCCTACAGCCAGCAGTGGAACCTGAACGTTCAGCAGACGCTGGCTCGAAATTGGGTGTGGGAGATCGGGTACTACGGCGCCAAGTCCAATCATCTCGTGAGGCGGGTCAATGCCAACTGGGCTCTTCCGGGACCGGGCAATATTGATGCCAGGCGGCGTTATACATCGGCCATCTGGCCTGGGACCGACATCGTTGTTGCGCCACTGGCTGAAATGAACCGCCACCAGTTTGACGGCAATTCCAATTTCCATTCGCTCCAGACCCGGATCGAGAAGCGTTTTACTGCGGGTTTCAGCTTGCTCGGATCTTACATGTTCTCAAAAACAATGGGAGATTCCTGCGGCTTTGCAGGCTCTGGAAATGCGGGGGGCTGCGGGGTTCAAAATCCTCGGGATCTACGGGCCGAATACTCGCTGGATAACCAGCATATGCCTCATCGCTTCGTCACTAGCTCGATTTGGGAGCTGCCCTTCGGTCAGGGCAGGCGCTGGGGTTCAAGCTGGAACGGCATTGCCGATGCGCTTCTGGGCGGATGGAGCGTAGGCGGCATCGTTACGATTACCTCGGGCCAACCCAGAACACCAACCGTTCGAGGCAACCCTTCCAACACCGGAGACGACGATCGGCCTAATCTGCTGGGAGATCCCATCCTGCCTCGAGGAGAAAGAAGCATTGAAAGCTGGTTTAACACCGACGTGTTTGTGCCCAACGAAAAGTTCTCCTACGGTAACGCCGGACGCAACATTATCTTCGAGCCCGGAAACGCCAACGTCGATTTTGCCGCCTACAAGCGCTTTTTCATTCAGGAGGATATGGCGATCCAGTTTCGATTCGAGGCTTTTAATTTTTTCAACACGCCTCATTTCGGTTCCCCGAACACGCAGGTTGGGAACCGTAACTTCGGACGCATCACCGGCGTCGGCCGGCCGCGGAATCTCCAGTTCGGGCTGAAGTTTATCTTCTGATCGGCCAATGGTTATGCCGCGAAAAACGCGAAAACCAGCGCCAACAAAAGGTTTACTTTTGAGCGTTGCTGCGCTTTTCGCGCTGATGTTCGCGTTTTTCGCGGCAAAGCAAGCGGACGATTACTTCAACGTCATCTTCATCCTGGTGGACGACATGGGCTATGGAAACATCGGCGCTTACGGCAACAGCTATCACGAGACGCCCAACATCGACCGCCTGGCCGCCATGGGGATGCGCTTCACCAACGCCTATGCGGCGGCTCCGAACTGCTCGCCGACCCGGGCCAGTCTCCTCACCGGAAAATGGCCTGCTCGTTTGCATCTTACTCAATATCTTCCGGGAAACAGCGAGCGTCTTCGTTACACCAAGCTCATTCAACCCGATTTGCCGGAGGGACTTCCGCTGGAAGAGATGACCATTGCCGAGATCTTGGGAGCGCTGGGTTACGCGACGGCCAGCATTGGCAAGTGGCACCTGGGCGGCGGGCGGTTCCTGCCCGAGCATCACGGATTCGATCTCAACTTCGGGGGCGGCCCTCAGGGGCACCACAGCAGCATGTTTGCTCCCTATGAAGTACCCGATATTTCCGATGCCGCGCCCGGCGAGTATCTAACCGATCGGCTTACCCGCGAAGCGGAGCGGTTCATGGAAGCCAACCGCGAGAGACCTTTTTTCCTGTATTTGCCGTTGTATGCGGTACACAGCCCGATTCAGGGGAAGGAAGATCTGATTGAGAAGTACGAAGCCGAATCGAATCCCGGTCCGAACAGCGATCCCGTCTACGCGGCCATGGTGGAGGGAGTGGACCAGAGCGTGGGCCGAATCCTGATCAAGTTGAGAGAGCTCGAGATTGATGATCGCACCGTACTGTTCTTCTTTTCCGATAATGGCGGCGTACGCCGGCTTGGAGCTTCCAACGGCCCGCTCCGCCAGGGTAAAAGCTGGCTATACGAGGGTGGTATCCGGGAGCCGCTCATCATTTACTGGCCGGGAGTCACCCCCACCGGCGGCGTCTCTCACACCCCCGTCAGCAGCGTCGATTTTTACTCGACTATTCTGGAGATCGTCGGTGTGAGTGGTACCGTTTTCGGTCGATCAGACGGTCTTAGCCTGGTTCCTCCCCTGCGTGGCGGCGGATCACTCGAGCGCCGGACACTTTACTGGCACTACCCGCACTACTCCAACGCGGGCAGCCCTCCCTGCGGGGCCATCCGCGAAGGTGATTACAAGCTGATCGAGTTTTTCGAAGACGGAAATGTGGAGCTATACAACCTGGCCGAGGACATGGGTGAAACCCGCAATCTATTCTAGGCGCCTCTCCGGCTGCCTGCAGGGCTTCCGGTCGGTTACTTCTTTCCTTCCAGCATTGGTGCAGCATTGGCCAGCATTGGTGCAGCATTGGCGGCTCTCACCCACCACCCTACAAGCTCTCCCAGGTTCCTTGGCAGTTCTCTCAAGACGCGCCCTCCCCTTTCACCCCGGAGGGCCCGAACAGGGCTCTGGTTCGTTGCTTCCTCCTCGGTTGCAGGCTTCACCTTATCCGGCCGGCCGGCCACCATCATTGGTGTAACGAGGCCGAATCGGGTTCGCTTCTCGCTAGGGCTCATCCCTTCGCTGTCCAGGAGTCTCTCTCCTTTTGCCTTATAGCTCTCGCTATAGAACCGGCCCTGCTTCCTCTGCTCGGTTACCCTCACAAAGGAGACCGCAGCTACGTGTTGAACGAGCAATTGACACATTTGACACATTTCAGTCAAATAGATCTGCCAGGCTTATCCTGGCGCTCCGGATTTCACGGATTGATGCCACTTAGGTTAACTTAGTTTCTTGGTTTGAGGCGATTTTGCAGTTCGACCTCGGTCCACTCCCCCTGCTCCGAGTCGAACTCCATTTCGCGGGTGGCGGCAACCCGATCGATAAAAGAGAGGCCCAGTGGGCCCACGTAGGTTTCCTCCGTCTCGTAGGCTGAATCGTCCAGAGCTTCGGGGAGGGAGATGAACTGGTAGCCGCGGGCCTGCAGCATCGCGATCAAATCTTCCAGGAATGCAGCAGTGGCGATGCCAGAGTGGAGCTGCAGGATGTGGCTGATCTGCCGGCCGAAAACCTTTTCGGACTGTGTTTCCGCATAATCCAGAGATTCTCCGAGATGTTCAAGATAGACCTTGCGAAGAGAGTCGATTGCTTCCGTGTCCGTCTCCTGTTCGAGGTAGGGCCGGTTGAAAAGATAGCTGGACGTCTTAACCGTCACCGGAGCGATTTCATATCCGTTGCGATAAAGGGCATTGGCGACATCCTTCTTTTTTCCCTGATCTCCTCCCTCATGAAGAAGCGGGAAACGCAGATAGCGAAAATTGACCGGATGCCTCTTGGAAATCCGCCATAGATACTTCTGCCCGTCGGCCACATGAGCCAGGAAGTCGTCGGCGGATAGCTGATTGAGGTCTACGTAAGCCCAGGTCTGGTTTCCGATGATGTGCCCCCGCCCCGCCCAGTCGTCCAGCACGATCAAACTGGAAGGATCATCGTCGATCTTCTCCTCGACCACAAAACCGGCCGCCTTGATGCCCTTTTCATCCAGCGCCCGCAAGATCATGTTGCTGATTTCCCGCGGGCTCCAGAAGCCAAGCGGTTTCATGTAGGGGAGTTGTTCGAAGGTGAGGGCGATTTTCTTCGTTGCTTCCGTGTTGACTCGGCTTGTCTGCTGACCGCTGACCGCTGACAACTGACAACTGACAACTGACAGAAACAAGAGTCGAGTGAGCAGCCTCTCAGGCAGCCACTGTGACAGGAAACGTCTGAAAGCACGAAAAGCCATGCTGCATTATAGCAGGCTGCTCATTGGACCGTACCGACCGCCACCCGCCACC
>JBOGJG010000217.1:0-19135 GCA_050747825.1 Acidobacteriota bacterium
ACCCTGGACCGCGCGCTCGAACTCGGCATCAATTTTTTCGATAGGGCGGATGCCTACGGCCCTTTCGGAAGTAGCCATGGACAAAATCATGTACCGGACCCGGTTTCTTGGACCCGGAGTTAAGTTAATGGACTACCTGAAAAAGTCCTTTTCTCACTTTCAAAGCCGTCAGACAAGAAAAATATGTTGAAACAAAAGCCTGATTTGATCGAGACAGCCGCCTGGATGCGCAATCTGGCCGAGGTGCCCAAGGGCGAAGCCTTGCCTGACCCCTCATTTAATCTGGCTCAAAGCACAATTTCTTGAGAGAGAGGCCATCCAGGAGCGCGCGCTCTGGCCGGTGATCCTCACCGAAGCTCTGGCGCCAGGACTGATCGCTTTGGTCCCGGCCGCTTGGCTGGCCTGGAACTGGCCCGAAGTTCAGCAGATCTTATCCCAGTTCCTGTCGCGGTGAGACAGTAACAATTTCCGCGTTGTGATATAAGCTTCCATGCTGTAACATACGGCCAGAACATACCAACATAGTACGGACGTTGGGCGCGAACAGAGCTGTTTTCAGACTCGGGTCAGTATACCTGGTCACATGCTGTGGGCTGGTTCGTAAATGATAGCAGCGCGGACGGGTCGGCAGAAAAAGCACTCTGGTTAGATTTTGAAAGCACTCGTAGTGACTGGATAGGTCTTGAGGCAGCCTGAGCAGGCGCCTGGACGTCCCCCAAAGGCTGGATACTGAATTATCCAGGCAAGGAGGCCTTCGTGAAAACCAGAACTCTCTGCTTCGCATTTTTTGGCGTAATCCTCACTTTAATTTTCTCTCCCCTGCAGCTTCTGGGGCAGATTGACACGGCATCCGTTCAGGGCATCGTTCGAGATCAGCAAGGAGCGGTGGTTCCCGGCGTTGATGTCACCGCCATGAATCTGGGTACAAGTGAGACGACAAGTGCCGTTACCAATGAGCAGGGCTTTTATAAGGCGGCCGCGCTGCCCATCGGCGAGTATGAAGTTCGTGCCGTTTTACCCGGCTTCAAGACGGCGGTGCGAACGGGCCTCACGCTGGAAGTTGGAGATATTGCGCGTGTAGATCTAACGCTTGAGCTGGGAGAAATCGCTGAGCAAGTGGTGGTCAGCGGCGAGGCGCCTTTGCTGGAGAGCGAGACCTCCAGCGTAGGGCAGGTAATTGCTGAAAGAGCCATCAGCGACCTGCCGCTCAATGGCAGACAGTACGTGCAACTGGCCAAGCTCTCGGCGGGAGTTTTGGATGCTCCCCGAGGCGATCGGGGAGGCGCCTCGGGATTTATTGCCAACGGCGTGCGCGGAACCATGAACGACTTCAGGCTGGATGGCCAGGATAACAATGCGCGTTCTCCGGGCATGCAGCAGCGGACTTACGACACAGTTCGGCCTTCCGTGGATGCCATAGCGGAATTCAGGGTGGAAACTCACAATTTCTCAGCCGAGTACGGGCGCGCCGCAGGGGCCGTTATTAACGCACGGGTTAAATCAGGGACCAATCGTTTCCGTGGCTCGCTCTTTGAGTTCCACCGAAACGACGTCTTCGATGCTCGTCATTTCTTTTCGCCTCCTGATGATCCGAAGCCTCCTCTCATTCGCAACCAATTCGGGGGGACGATTGGCGGTCCGATAGTACGGGACAGCGCTTTCTTTTTCTTTTCTTATGAAGGAACTCGAGAGCGCCGGGGGATCACCATCGTAGAGACGGTCCCCACAGCCGCCATGCGGGCCGGTAACTTCTCCGCATTTCGACCGATCTTTGATCCGGCTACCAGCCGTGCCAATCCTGACGGTAATGGTTCAATCCGCGATCGGTTCCCTCATGATGTGATCCCAGCCGACCGATTCGATCCAGTGGCGGTCAAATTGATGGAAACCCTGCTCTTGGACCCGAATCAGCCGGGAATCGTCAACAATTTCATCGTCAGTCCGACTCGCCCTTTTGACGGAGACCAATTCACGACTCGTCTCGACTGGAACATCTCAGATCGGGACAATCTTTTTGGGCGCTATCACTTATCCGACCGGGGCGACATCGATCCCCGTCCTTTTGATCTGGGGGGAGGTGTTTCCGACACGGTGCGCGGCCAATCGCTGGCCATTGGAGAAACCCATACTTTCAGCCCCGGAACCATCAACGAGTTCCGCATAGGCTATAGCCGATTGAACCCGATCAGAAGTCTTCTGGTAGACGAAAGAAAGTTTGAAGAGTTCGGGATTCACGGCATTCCGCCTGATCCGCGCATCAATGGTCTTCCGAGATTCAGGATCAGCGAGTTCGTCAATATGGGAAATCAGCAGTTTCATCCCAATCAGAAAATCCCCGAGAACATCGAAGTCACGGATAACATCTCCTTCATCCGGGGCAATCACACCCTCAAAACCGGATTTACCTACCGTTGGCAACGAGCCTATTTCAATATCTCAGGGAACGCTCGTGGAGATTTCCGATTCAATGGCGTGTTTACTCAGGACCCTCAGAACCGGGGTAAAACCGGATCGGGATTCGCCGATTTTCTGCTGGGACTGCCTCATATTTCCACTATCGAGCAAGTATTCAGTGGAGACATTCGAAACAGTTACTGGGGCTTCTTTGTCCAGGATGACTGGAAGGTGGTTCCCGATCTTACACTGAATCTGGGAATTCGTTATGAGCTCTTCTTCCCGGAGTCTGAGATCCACAATCGACAAGCGAATTTTCTGGTCGGGCCTAACAAGCTGATTTACCCCAACAACGAAATCCCGGAAGGAATTCCTGCCGATCTGGTGACCCAGATTCCTGAGGGTGTGGATTCCCGAGCTTTGAGAGGGCTGGATACGAATAATTTCTCTCCCCGGTTGGGAGTCGCCTGGAAGTTTGCCCCTAAAACAGTATTACGGGCCGGCGGCGGAATCTTTTATGCTGAGGGTTTTTATACCATCATCGGCGGCAGCACCCGTCAGGTGGGCAATCCTCCATTCCGCCTCAGAGAACAATTTCGCTCCAACCGAATCAAACCGAAGATTGTGCTGAGCGAAGGGTTTCCTGCTGACGCGCTTTCAGGAGCGGGAGAAATCAATCCGAGCCGGACCACATTTCGTTCGCATGATCCCGGAATCCCGACCTCATACGCTACTCACTGGAACCTGGACATTCAGCACGAATTTCCGGCGCGATTGTTGGTGGATATTGGCTATACGGGAACGAAAGGAACGCAGCTTCCGGTTGTTTTCGACGCCAACCAGCCATTACCCGGTCCCGGAGATGATGACGAGCGTCGTCCCATTCAGGGTTTTGGTGACCTGACTCGCATCCAGGCTATGGACAATTCTACTTATCACGCTTTTTGGGTCAGAGTGGAAAGGCGATTTACCGATGGGTTCTCAGTACTGGCAAATTACACCTACGGCAAAGCTATCTCAACCCAGGAGCAGCAGTTCTCGGGAGATCCGAAGCGGAGCGCTCGAAATATCTTTTGGGAGAGGGCATTGACCAACTTTGATGTCCGCCAGCGCTTTGTCGGCAGCTACCTTTGGGAGCTTCCGGTGGGAACCGGCCAGCACTGGGACCTGGGCTCTCCGCTCTTGAATTCTGTTTTAGGAAACTGGCAGCTCAACGGTATCATCACGCTGAGGGACGGCCAGCCGTTTACTCCGAGCATGGCGTTCAGCACAGCCAACACGGGAGATGACCGTCCGGATCGGCTGAGGGACGGAAACTTGCCTGACGATCAACAAAGTATTCATCGATGGTTTGACAAAGAAGCTTTCGCTCCGGCTGATGCCTCGATTTTCGAATTCGGTGATGCCGGAAGAAATATTCTGTTCGGACCGGGTGTTGTCAATTTTGACTTGAGTCTTTTTAAGCGGGTTCCTTTTCCGATGCTGGGCGAGCGGGGAGAAGTGCAGTTACGAGTCGAGGCTTTTAATGCCTTCAATACGCCTCAGTTCGGTCATCCCAATTCTCAGATCGACCGCCCGCAGGGCGCTACGATCGACTCCCTATCCAACCGCATGCGGGAATGGCAGTTCGGCCTGAAGGTGCTGTTTTAAGATCACGATCTGGGACCTATTGAGCGTACAGAAAGGGATGTTCTCGTCTGACCCCGGTCCTGCATCGGGAAAAGCTCCTGCACACTCTTGTCGAGGTCCGAAGCGACCTTCGCCATCAATTGATTCACCTGTATGACTCCGCCACATGATGAATGAAGTAGATCAACGATCCAACGCTGACCAGTGCCATAGCGATACCCAGGTCATTTTTACCTATACATACTAACTTATTGCATATGGGGCTGCAGGTATCAACGGCTATCTCCACGGCCTGCGTATCGGCCATGCAGGCCGCCGACAGCGCGAGAATCCCGAGGTACGCTGCCATGCGGCAGGAACCTTGCCGGCAGTAATCCCCATAGCTGCTCCCCCCGGATCTGTAAACAGAACCATTGAGGAAATTACAGCAAGTCTTAGCCGTTTTCGAAACGACACTTCAAAAACGTACCTATTGACATTCTATAGGAAAGGGCTTAGAGTAAAGCATGTATAGAAGATCTACTGGAAGAGGGAATGAAGGAAAAGAAAGAAAAGAAGACCGACCTCCTGCAGGGAACACTTGACCTGCTGGTGCTCAAGGCGTTGGCTTTGAGGCCGCTGCACGGGCTGGGCGTCTCGCGCCGCATTGAGCAGATCACCAATGGAACTTTCCAGGTCAAGCCGGGCTCACTCTTTCCCGCTCTGCACCGGATGGAGGAGGCGGGCTGGCTCGTTTCGTCCTGGGGCGAGTCTGAGAATAATCGCCGGGCTAAATACTATCGCTTGACCAAAGCCGGAGAACGCCAGCTTAAGACCGAAGCCCAGGATTGGAAGCGCATCTCGCTGGCGATTGCGAGCGCCCTCAAAGCCACTTGAAAGGGAAGGTGCCATGCCGCTGCATCGCCTGTTCAGCCTCTGCCGCAATCTCATGCTTAAGAACCGGGTGGAGCAGGATCTCTCGGACGAGCTCAAAGCTTACCGGGAGCTGCTGATTGAGAAAAAGGTCAAAGAAGGTCTCGACCCGGTGGAAGCCCGCCGGGGGGCCTTGATGGAGTTGGGCGGAGTCGAACAGGTTAAAGAAAGAGTCAGGGAGGTCAGAACGGGACATCGTCTGGAAACGCTTTGGCAGGACGTGCGTTATGGTCTGCGGCTTCTTCGACTTAACCCAGGATTTGCGGCCGTCGCCCTCCTGTCGCTCGCCCTTGGCATCGGCGCCAATACGGCGATTTTTCAACTGCTGAACGCTCTGCACTTTCGTATGCTCCCCGTGCACAAGCCGGAGCAGCTCGCCTCTGTCCAGATCAGGGACCGTAGTTGGAAATGGGGAGCCTTCCGCGGACCTTATTCCCATTTGACCAATCCGCTCTGGGAGCAGATCCGCAGGCACCAGCAGGCCTTCTCCGGCCTCTTTGCCTGGACACGTGAGAGTTTTAATCTCAACCAGGGCGGCGAGGTCCGCTATGCCGACGGTCTGTGGGTCAGCGGCGATTTCTTCCAGGTGCTCGGAGTGTCGCCTCTGCTCGGCCGAGTCTTCACTGCCGCGGACGACCAGCGCGGCTGTCGCTCTCCCGGCGCGGTCATCAGCTATTCGTTTTGGCAGAGCGAGTTTGGGGGAAACCCTGCCGCGGTGGGTAGCTTACTCTCTATTCAGGGCCGGCCCTTTGAGATCATCGGCGTCACACCGGCATCCTTCTTTGGGGTAGAGGTGGGCCAGCGCTTCGATTTCGCCATTCCTCTATGTTCCGAGCCGATCCTGCGAGGCGAAGCCACGGCGCTCGATGAGCGCCACGTTTGGTGGCTGGCAGTGGCAGGACGCCTGAAGCCGGACTGGACCCTTGAGCGAGCGAGCAGCCATTTGAGCGCCATTTCGCCGGCTCTGCTGGAGGAGACTATTCCCCCGGTCTATACTCCGGACCGAGTCGAGCGTTACCTCCAGTACAGACTGGGAGCGCTCCCAGGCGGCTCGGGCTTCTCCCTACTCCGTGAATCGTTCTCAAGGCCCCTGCAATTCCTAATAGCGATTGCCGGGCTCGTGCTCCTGATTGCCTGCGCCAACCTCGCTAATCTCATGCTGGCCCGAGCAGGAGCTCGCGAGCGTGAGATCGTCGTGCGGCTGGCACTCGGGGCCTCGCGCACGCGTCTCATTCGTCAGTTGCTGGTCGAAAGTCTCCTGCTGGCGGCGGGCGGAGCCCTGGCCGGAGTCTTTCTCGCCCGTGCTCTGAGTCGGTTCCTGGTGAGCTTTCTAAGCACTAAAGGAGACCCGCTGTTTGTCGAGCTGGCCATGGACTGGCGTGTGCTGGCGTTCACTGCGGGGTTGGCGATATTGGCTTGTTTGCTGTTCGGACTGACGCCCGCCTTGCGCGCCACTCGTGTTACCGCGGGCTCAATCCTGAGGGCAGGCAGCCGCGGCATGACAGCCAGTCGCGAAAGGCTCGGTTTACGTCGGGCTCTGGTCGTTTCGCAAGTCGCTCTTTCGTGTCTTCTGCTGATATCCGCCCTGCTGTTTGTCCGCAGCCTGCACAACCTGATGACCGTGGATGTCGGTTTCAGCCCAGACGGCATCCTGATCGCTTCCCTGAATCTGTCCGCTCTGAATCTCCCAAAGGAACGCCGCCACGTTTTCAAGCAAGACCTGATAGGCCGGGTGCGCGCGCTTCCCGGCGTGCAGTCGGCAGCCTCCTCTTTCATCACCCCTATCAGTGGAAGTTACTGGGGGAATCAAAAGGTACTGATCGGAGGGATAATCAGGGGCACCACGCTCATGAACGAGATCAGCGCGGATTACTTCACTACGCTGGAAATACCCCTGCTGGCCGGACGCGATTTCGACGATCGCGATACCCTATCATCGCCCACAGTGGCCATTGTGAATGAACTGTTCGTCGAACGCTTCTTGAATGGGACGGACCCGCTCGGGGCTGTCTTTCAAACAGAGGCGCCAGCGGGCGAACCGCAACCCGCTTACGAGATTGTCGGCCTGGTCAAGAATACGAAATACGCCGACCTGCGGGATGAATTGGAACCGATTACGTATTTACCCGCTTCACAAGATGAGGATCCCTCGCCCAACCTTGCGATCTTGCTTCGCATCTCCGGTTCAGTGCCGGGACTACTCTCCTCGGTCAAGGCAGCCGTCGCCGAGGTCAACCCGGCTATCTCCATCCGCTTCCAAGTGCTTGAAGCTCAGATTCGTGGATCGCTGCTGCGAGAGCGCTTGATGGCCATGCTTTCCGCCTTCTTCGGTGCTCTGGCTATGCTGCTGGCAACCATCGGCTTGTACGGAGTCATTTCTTACATGGTCGTTCAACGGCGAAAGGAAATCGGCATCCGGATCGCGCTCGGCGCCAGACGGCCTCAAGTGATAGCAATGGTCATGAAGGAAGCGGGAATGCTTCTCGCAGTGGGTCTGACTGTCGGTCTCGGTCTGGCTCTTGCAGCCGGGCAAGCTGCCGCCGCCCTTCTCTTCGGACTGCGACCCTCCGATCCTCTAACACTGTTTATGGCGGCAGCTTCACTGGCAGCCGTCGCCGGGATCGCAAGCTACTTGCCGGCCCGACGGGCGGCCGCCCTGGAACCGACAGCCGTTCTGAGAGAAGAGTGAAGTGTCCATGCCGTTATCAAATCTCTCGAAAAAATGAGCTGACGAAATCAAAGAGTCGGAGGGTGCCTTGGAGTGACTCTTTGGCTTCAGGTTCCGAGTACTCCTGTTCCAGGTAGAAGGCAGGAGCACGTCGCGACACAAGTTGCGCCGAAAAGCTCAGAAGCCACGCGGTAAACTCCGAATCCAGAGCCATGCCTTTCGCCTTGAAGGTTGCAACCACGATGGGCGCAACGTCGTGCGTCCTGGGATGATCTTTCCCCCGTCTGGATCAATAAAGCCTTCAAAGCCAATGCGACTACTTCCTGGCAGCGGCGAATGCAAAGATTCCAGATTCGTTTTTCGTGCAGGCCTTCTGCTTCCGTTAAGATCGTCCTGGCTTCATTCAGCAGTTGAACAGCCCGATCGGAGTTGGTCATAAGTCGAAGCTTTCGCCGGGCTTCCAGTCAGGCTTCAAATCCCAGTACCAGGAGCCGTCTTCAAGGATGACCTTACGGCTGCCCAGTTCGCGCAGCCGTTCCCTGATTCTCTGGAGCTCGTTTTCAAGAAAACTCTTCAGGCTGAAGAGAATTCGTCCGTGATCGGCAATCTCCACGAGAATCCAGGGGTGAGACTTGACAGTTTCGAGGTTCATGAAAAGGGGCATGACCTCCGGATAAAATCCTCGTTGCAGAAGGCTTTGATACTCTTTTTCTTCGCGAAGCGGGATCAGCAATTCTACGAATTCGTCGAGCGGCTCGCGATCGCCACGATAGACAATCAGCAGATCCAGGTCACTGCTCGTATGTCCCTGGTCGCGTGCCACAGAGCCGAATAGAGCAACGGCTTCCAAACCAGAACCGAGCTTCTCGCGCAATCCGGTGATCAGCCGATCCAAAAACGGCCTGCAGATAGCCAGAGTGAGGCGGGCCCGCTTTTCCATGAAAAGTCATTTTAGCACCTGCAGCGCGCCTACCTGCAGGACGAAAACCACGAGAATTGGGGGCCTGCTATTTCCGCCTTGACCTGTAGACATCGCCGGCGGATCTGATCTTCTGGTCTTCGTAGGGGACGGCGACCCGCCTGTACAACTCCAGCTTGGCGCATTCCAGAGCACCAATGACTTCGTTGATATGCATGTAGCGAATTCCTCCTTTGCGAATCACGTAGTCATCCACGAGCTTTGTGATCGCATAGTTCAACTCGCCGGCTGTCTCGGGACTTCCGCCTTTGGCCAGGCGCTCTCTAGCTGAGCTAGTCTCTGAATTGGCGATCGGGTTCTCCATCTTATAGGCAACCCGGACCACGGCATTTCCGATCTTCTCTCCAGTGTACCAGAGAAGCCCCATCCCTCCTTCAGGCTTCAGCAGTCCATCCTGGACGGTGAACTTTCCCGGCCCGACATGTTCCCAGCCAGACAAATCGCGTCCGTTAAATAGCGGCTTCCATTCGCTGCCGGCCTGCGAAAAAGCGATCATCGCAACTGCCGGAATCAAGAGGGCGACACAAACTTTTTTCATTAATCGGCTCCGATCCATCCTATCAAATCAGATACCGATCCAACGAATCAACACCCCCGAGTAAAGGTTGATAAACGACAAAATCGCCAATTTATCGCCTTAGCCGAACGACGACTTGGAAGGCTTTCAACGGCGTTCTTTTGTGATCCAATAAAGACGCCGATTTTGAATAAAACGCTTCAATAAAACGCTTCGTCGAAGAAAAAAATAGGTGAGCACGGTCTATGGTCTGTGTAAAATGACAATTGTCCCGAGTGGTCCAAGAGACATCGGTCACGAGGTTAAGCGAAAGGTTAACCAAGGTTATCAGCCGGCGATCTAAAGGTCACTTGGGGCTTTTTTTTCTCCTGCCGCATGTGCCGGCAGTTCGATTTCCTGCAGAGCGTAGATTCCACCAATGAATAGGTGAAGCAATTCACCGGAGACGGTATGCCTCGTGGTGGCGGCCGGCGAGCAGCGGACGGGTAAGGATTGCTACGGACGTCACTGGTACTCCCCGGCAGAGCAGGGCCTGTACGTCTCCTACCTGCTTTACCCGCCTGGAGCGTGGACAGGGCTTCGTACCTGAACATGGATTCCCTCTCTGGCGATCGCCGCCCCAATCCGGCACTGGTGCGACAAGCTGGCTCCTAAACCGAAACCTCCCAACGACATCCTGATTAGAGGCAGGAAGATCAGCGGGCATTCTGATCGATGCCGGCATCTGGTGCCGGCATCGAATCGTGAGCCCGAGAATGCACGGTTTTAAGCTGCCTCTCTTATTAGATACAATCATTTTATGGCGAAGCTGGAGCCATCCGAGAACTAACGAGCGAAGTCTGCAGAGGCATACGCCCATTTACGAATATGGTCGAAAGGTATCGTGCGGCCTGCTTTTGGGACTTTCGGCCGGATTTCCGTCCGGCCAACCCTCCGGAAGCGCGAGCCGCAAGCGCGAGCCGCGCTGCGCGCCCTGATGCGGCGGGGTAATCGGAGCGCCTATGTCAGGGCCCGCGAGATCGAGAGATGGCTCTTCCGAGATTCCACCGAGAGGTCTTAGGCACGGATGGTCATGGATTTGATCAGTGTTAATCCGTAAAATCTGTGGCTTAGCGAGGATAGAGGCGGACACCGGCGCGGCTCATTTTCTCGATAGTCGGCTCGGCTGCTTCATATTCCGATTGTGAATAAAGGTGAAGCTCCAGCCCCCGTGTGTCCAGCACTCTCCAGGACTCACTATAGGCCTGCGGATCCGGTGGGCCATCATAGATGAGAAGCAGATCGATATCACTAAACGCCGTCGCCCGTCCCTGAGACCAGGAACCGAATAGCACCGCCCTTCGAAGTGGAAGTCTCCCGGCAAGAAGTCTCAGCCTCTCTTGAGGACGCTCAATCAGCTCCTGCCGACTATAACGAGGAGAGAAGATCTTTACAGAACTCGAGGATTCTCTGGGCATAATTGATTAACCTCTCACTTTCCCGGCGCGTATAACGCCGCCGCGGAGAACCGGACGGATGGGCATCCGGCCAGCGTGTTGGAATGTAGGCTTTGTCCAGCTCAAGGGCGACTTCCTGGAGTTCTTCCGCTACCTCCCGCCGGGAGGACAACTCCCTTAGAAAGTCCGCCACAGAATGGCCCCAAGCCTCCAGTCCAAGCGCCTGCATCACGGCCTTTAAAGCCTTTTCTGCAGACTGTTGCGCTGAAAAGCAAGACCAGTCGTAGAAGCCGTGTTTCAGCATGCGCCAGATCGCCTTCCACTTGATCCATCCAGTCCCAACTGCGTTCCATCGGCTAAGATTACCACGGACAGGTGGCGGGCTCGAGCCGCAAGACCCCAGCACACAAGCCCGACGCTCCTCTTGGCGACTTCACAATGAATTCACCGATTGATTTCTCTTGGGGCATTGCGTAGGCTTTGCCCAGCGTTTAAAAGAAAGGACTTAAATCCCATGCCGGATCCATCTGAAGTGAAGCAAATCTCCATGTCAAATACCAAAAAGGAAATGTTGGCAGCCTACACGGAACTGCTGAAGCAGTTTGAAGAAAGGCAGGAGCAGAAACTCAACGGGGAGAAAAAGGTCGAACAAAGAAATCTTGAGGAAGCTCTCAAGGTTGCCGACTCCCTGTCCACGGAAGGAGTGGTGCGCGGAATCGGAACCTTGAAGGCTGAGATTGGAAGCCTTCTCAACCAGGTGTCGGATCGGCTGGAGGAGCAAGTCTCCAAGCTGAAGGCGATCCAGAGGGCAATTGAATTCAAAGATAAGGAGCTGCGGGAGATTTATGAAATCGAGCGATCAGTGGGCAGCCTGGCAGCTTTAATTGACGCCCAACACCAGAAGCGCACAAGCTTCCAAGAGGAAATGGCCACCAGGGGTGAAGAACTGCAACAGGAGATCCAGTCCACCCGCGCTGACTGGGAAAGAGAACAGGAAGAACACGCCAACCGCATTGCGGAGCGGAACACGGAGGAAGCTCGTAAGCGCCAGCGAGAGAAGGAAGAATTCCAATATGAGTTTGAGCGGGAGAAAAAGCTGGCCCGGGATCAATTTGAAGATGAACGGAGCCGGCTGCAAAAAGAGCTCGAGGCCAAGCGCGTGGAGCTACTTCAGAGGGAGGAAGCCGTCGCTGCTCTGGAGCAGGAACTAACCGAGCTGCGCAGAAGAGCAGAGGCCTTCCCCGAAGAGAAAGAAGCCGCTGTTGCACGAGCCCTTAGCGAAGCAGTAGAGAGAATTCGCAGCGAAGCCCAGAACCAGCAGGAGCTGATGAGCAAAGAGTTCGAGGGGGAACGAAAGGTGTTTCTCACCCGTATCGAATCGTTAGAAAAGACCATCCGCGAGCAGAACCAGCAAATTACCAAATTGTCGCAGATTCAGGATAAGGCTTACCAGCAGGTCCAGGATATTGCGGTCCGGGCCGTGGAAGGCGCTTCGAACTGGAAATCGTTTCCCGGCTTTCAACAGACCGGCGGAGAACAGAAGAAAAGGACAGCACAGGAAGAGTAAATTTGACAAGCCGAGTCCTTGGCAGGACTGAGAATTTGCCACGGATTACTCGGATTGTCACGGATTTGATCTGCATTAATCCGTCCGAGTAGGGCCGGCGGTCCAAATCCGCGGCTTAAAGCTGCTGGGTGACCACTATTGAGATGATCTGAGGGGCAGGTGTCTTTTCAAAACGCGTGCAGTCTGAAAAAAAGGGAGTGTTTCACACTGTAGAGCGTCTAATCGGCCTCAATAACGTTGGCTGTCTCGCGTCAGGGGCGATTGCTAGACTTCCGGCGTGAGATACCGGTGGAGGGAGTTGGAGGCTGATGAGGCGCAAATCCGCAAGCTCTCGCAGCAGTTGAGATCTCGCCGCTGGTTTCACGTCTGTTGATCCAGCGAGGTATTACCGATCCCGATTGTGCCTGGAATTTTTTAAATCCGCGCCTCGAAAGCCTGCATGATCCCCATCTGATGAAGGGGATGCTCAAGGCCGTGGAGCGGATCTTCCGCTCTATTCACCAGGAAGAGAAAATCCTCATTTACGGCGACTATGACGTAGACGGCATCACCTCTACCGTCATTCTGAGGCGGGCTTTGGAAATGCTGGGCGCGCGGGTCGATTTCTATATTCCGAAGCGACTGGAGGAGGGATACGGCCTGAAAAAAGAGATCATTGAGAAGGCCAAGGCCGATGGCGTGTCCCTGATCGTCAGCGCCGACACCGGGATCAGGGCTTTCGAAGCCTGCCAGGCGACCCGAGACCTGGGTCTGGACCTGATTGTCACCGACCACCACCTGCCGGACAGCAGCTTGCCGGCGGCCTACTCCATTTTGAATCCCAGGCAGATCGACTGCCCCTACCCCGAGAAGAATCTGGCGGCGGTGGGAGTTGTTTTCAAGCTGGTTCACGCCCTGTTTCGCCGGGCAGGGAAGAAGCACCTAGTCCGCCATTTTCTCAAGCTGGTTGCCATCGGCACCATTGCCGATATCGTGCCCTTGACCGGCGAAAACCGGATCATCGTACAGTTCGGGCTGGAAGGGCTGGCCGATCCTCACAATGTGGGACTCCGGGCGCTCCTTTCCGGAGCCGGGCTCGATAAAGAGATCAATCTGTCTGACATCGGTTTTAGAGTGGCTCCCCGAATCAACGCGGTCACCAGAATGGGTGGCGGCCGCGAGGTGATCGACTTGTTTTCGGAGCAGGATCCCCTGCAGGCTCATTCAATGGTGCAGCGAATGAACGAACAGAATTCGGCGACATTCTAGCATACGCCCCCTTGACGGGTTAAAGCCTGGCCTACTGCTCTTAGGCCAGGGTCCCGGCAAAGTCGATTATCGGACGGAGGTTTTCGTTGGGTGGGGCCGCGAAACCCGCTCATTTCGTGTATTTTAGCGTTCCATCCGATCGAAGTACCCCTGCCAGACGATCGACTTTGCCGGGACCTTGGACGTCAGAGAGAGAGAGAGCGGCTTGACATCCCCCCAGGGGGGATGATACACTCAATCCATATGGAGGTAGATAAGTGGCGAACCTGAAAAATGCCGAGACACAGAACATGGAGATGCTGGGCAAGCTTGAACGGGTCTATTTGGATGATCAAGCACAAAAGGCGCTGTCCAACCGCCTGGCCCGCTTGGAAGGGCATCTGAGGTCGGTTCGGGGCATGGTGCAGGATCATCGTTGCGCCGATGAGATACTGCTCCAGCTTGCCGCAGTGAAGGCGGGTCTGAACCAGTTCGCGGCAGCCCTTTTGGATCATGAGCTGAGAGCCTGCATGAACACCTGTATGGGGGGAGACGCTGGCGAACGCTTGGATAAGATCACGAAAGTACTTTCAACCTTGTTGAAGCATTCCTAAAAGGAAATCGCAGGAAGAGTTTTTCATGGAAGCAACGCAAAGAAAGGCCTGGTTTGGCGTCGGCGCCATCCTGGCGGCTGTTGGCGCCTCACTTTGTTGTATTTTGCCGCTGGGGGTGGTCTTTTTGGGGGTAGGCTCAGCAGCTCTCGGTAATCAACTCGAGCCGTTGCGCCCCTATTTTACCGCCCTGACCCTGCTGTTCTTGGGTATGGCTTTTTATCAGGTCTACAAGCCGCAGAATACACAATGTGCGCCGGGAGAGAGCTGCGCGGTTCCTGAAAATCGGCGTCGCCAGCGGATCCTGATCTGGGTAGTGGCGCTGATAGCTGTCGTGTTCCTGAGTTCTCCCTATTACGTAGGATTGATTTTTTAAAAGAGAAGGAGAATCAAAGGTGAAAACCTTATTGCTTGTTTTGTTGGTCCTGGGGATCGCTGTTCCGGGGATTTGGTTGCTGTCTGGGTGCTCATCTCCAACCACCGCAGTAGAGGCTGGTGCTTCTGACTTGGAGATGGCCGTTTTCTCGGTGGAGGGCATGACCTGCAGCGGATGTGAAGTTGGAGTGGAGGCTGCATTGAAGAGGCTCGATGGGATCAACAAAGTCGATGCTTCCTACGGAAAAGGTGAGGCCAGAGTGAGCTACGATCCCTCCAAGGCCCAGCCGGAGCAAATTCAGAAAGCGATTGAGAAAATCGGCTACCGAGCAAAGCTCCTGCCAAAGGAAGTGAAGGATTGAAAGCACGAACCGACGCACAGAGCCGAGAATTGCTGATCCTCGGCTCGGGATCTGCCGCGTTTGCGGCGGCTATTCGGGCGGCTGAACTGGGCGCACGCGTGACTCTTATAGAGAAAGACACCATCGGGGGTACGTGCGTGAACGTGGGCTGTGTGCCTTCCAAGACGTTAATCAAAGCCGCCGAGATCTTTTTCCGCCGGCGCAATCAGCCCTTCCACGGACTTCCGGCCGGCAGCGGGTCTTTGGATTTTGCCAAGCTGGTCGCGCAGAAAGATGACCTGGTCAGCCGGCTTCGCCAGGAGAAATACCGGGAGGTTTTAGAAGCGCATCCTTCCATTGAATATGTGGAAGGAGAAGCTCGGTTTCAGGATCCGCGCGCGGTCGAGGTGCTCTTGCCTCAAGGAGAGCGCCGGCAGATCCGGGCTGAGCGCATCCTGATTGCCACAGGGGCAAGTTCCTGGGTTCCCCCGATCGAAGGAATGGACCAGGCGCCTTATTGGACTAACGTGGAAGCGCTGGCGGCAAACTGCATCCCAGCTAACTTGCTGATCATCGGCGGATCGGCCGTGGGAGCCGAGCTTGGGCAGATGTTTTCCCGCCTGGGCAGCCGCGTCACCCTGATAGAAGTGCTCGCTACCCTGGTTCCAAACGAAGATCCCGAGTTGGGGAGAGCGCTGGCCGAGTACTTTCGCCAGGAAGGTATTGCGGTCCACACGGAGGCCATTGTGAAGTCAGTTTCGCAGACTCCTGAAGGCTGCCGTCTCGAGCTCGAGATCCATGGCAATAGCCATTCGATCACTGGAGATCAGCTTCTCATGGCCACCGGCCGGCGGGCCAATACCAAGCGCTTGAACCTGGAAGCGGCCGGAGTAAAGACCGACCAGAAGGGATTCATTATAGTGGACGAATACCTGGGCGCCAGCCAGGCT
Source organism: Acidobacteriota bacterium (assembly GCA_050747825.1). Classification (GTDB taxonomy): domain Bacteria; phylum Acidobacteriota; class UBA6911; order RPQK01; family JBOGJG01; genus JBOGJG01. The sequence goes on from JBOGJG010000217.1 coordinate 15,607, forward strand.
CATATTTACGCAGCGGGCGATTGCATCCATCTGCCCCAGTTCGTCTATGTGGCGGCAAAGGCTGGAACCATTGCCGCTCAAAATGCTTTGACTGGGGCAAAAGAGAAAATCGATTTATCGGCAATGCCGGCGCTTACCTTCACGGACCCCCAAGTCGCTTCCGTAGGACTCACGGAAGCTGCGGCAAGAGCCGGTGGCTTAGATGCCGAGGTACGGGTACTTCCTCTAGAGTATGTGCCGCGCGCCTTGGCCAACCGGGATACCCGAGGCCTGATGAAGATTGTGGCCCGAAGCGGGGATGGGAAAATCCTGGGTGTCCAGGTCCTCTCTCCCAGTGCTGGAGAAGTGATTCAAAGCGCGGTTTTGGCTATAAAGACCGGGCTCACAGTAGCTGAACTGGGGGATACCCTTTTTCCCTACCTGACCGAAGTGGAAGGACTCAAGCTGGCAGCCCAGACATTTGGGAAAGACGTGAAGCAGCTTTCCTGCTGTGCAGGCTGATCTCTAATGATTGAAGGCGCTGCGGGCGGCTGCCAGCAGGACGTTCGGGTCGATGCGCACTCGGTAGTCAGGATTTGAATACGCGAAGGCAATCTTTCCGTCGCGAGAGATCACGAATACGGCCGGCACCGGCAGTTTGGCGTCCTTAACCTCGACTCCCAATTCCCGGTATTTTTCGAGAGCCGCTTGTTCCGGGCGAAACACTAGGCCAAAGGCCTCGGCGGCCCTCAACCCGGAGTCGAAAACCAGCCGATAGGTGAGTTGGTTTTTATCCGCAGTCTCTCTCAATTTCTTCGGCTCATCCGGACTGGCTGCGATAATCTGATATCCCAGTTCCTTCAGTTCGTCTTCAATTTCTTGCAGTTGACCCAACTGCGTGTTGCAGTAGGGTCACCAGCCCCCACGGTAGAAAATCAGTATGGCAGGCTTTTCGGCGACCAGGGCTGAGAGCGAAATCGTTCGGCCTTCCAGATCTTCAAAACTAATCTCGGGGATCTGAGAGCCCGGCCGCAGGGGACGAATGTCCTTTGCAGAGGGAGCCACTTCAGCAGGCATCGCAGCAAAACACAGAAACGAAATCAGAAGAGAAATCACCCCAGTGCGAATCTTCATAGATTTTCCTGTTCCATCCCTAATAACCGTTCATTCCGACTTTACTCACTCTGGTCGATCCGGATCTGGATGTCCTGACGGCGATACAAACAGGTACCGTCCACGTCTTCACAAACGTAATACAGAACGTAGGCGGGCACGACCGCTGATGCGCCGGCGGGCCCCCGGATTTCGAATTCCACACGGCGCTCTTCCTGGCTGACAGGCTGCGGAGGATTTTGGACGGTCAAAAGCTGCTGATCCACTTCCCAGCCGGCCGGCGGGTTTACCCACACGACCATGTCCTCAACCTCATTGTTCCAGTGAGCTTTCTGGCCCAGGTCAGGATTAAAAATCAGATGAACTCTTGTCGATGCGGCCTCGGCCGAAGTATCTGGAACAACAACTTTGTCAAGCTTAATCAACTCTTCGTGATCCCTGTGAATCCTTCCCCGGGGATCCGGTTCAGAGACGGTTTCCTGGACGATGTCGAATTCTTTCGCCGGATGGGCAAATTCAGCGCCTCCGGGCTCAACGGCAAGTTCGACCGGAATCTCGCCACGCGCTCGCACTTCTCTGCGCGCCTCGTGAATCCAATCATAAAAAGAATACGGCTTATCCAGGCGTGGACCGTACTGTTGAATCCGACGGCGCCAGATGTACTGATTGGGATCGATCTCCAGAGCTCTTCGCCAGTGAGAAACGGCCCGGGAGAAATCCTGTGGCTGACGCTCGCTCGAATCGTACCGCTTCCGATAGGAGACACCCAACCGAAATTGTATGGCGCCGTCTTCGGGTGATTCGGCCAGAGCTCGCTCATACAACTCGATGATTTCTCCCAGGCGCTCAGGGTCTCCTTCGAGAAAGAGCTTGTCCGCCGGCAGCTTGGGGGAGAAGCTTGCTGATGCAGTTTCCCGGGGCCGTTTCGGCTTGGGATAGTCAGTCTCCAGAAAGGTTTGGAATTCGTTCTGATCCGGCCTGACGTAGCGGATTATGCCCTGCTCATCAATGAGCAAAGTGATAGGCACTGCCGAAACGCCGAGGAGATTGAGGGAATCGACGAGTACCGGCCAGTCCATTTCCTTCCACTGCATGAAGAGGCGTGTCCGCGCGGGATGCTGCTCTTCTATGATGCCCAGCATCTGGATTTTCCCTTCGCGTTGAAGCTCCTTGGTTGCTTCGTGCCACCCGGGCACGTGCTTGCGGCAGCCGGCTCACCAGGAAGCCCAGATGTGGAGCACCCGTTTTCGGCCTTCAAAGTCAGAAACGGCTTTCAGGCTGCCGTCGCTCAGGGAGGGCAGCTTGATCGCAGCAAACGGATTACCCGGTATCAACTGGTAGGGTTCGGCTGCGGCCTGAGTGGAGGCCAGAAAGCCAACCGTGGTCAGAACGAGGAAGAACATACGCTAAGAATAGCAAACTTGGGGCCTTGCCGTCTGTCATCTATGCGACAGCTATATAGCGAATCTCCTGCTCGTTGAGTAGAAAAAAATCTTCTTCTCCGCTGTGAGCAACCGTGCCCTAACCTAACTTCCGCGGTCCGGTGAGCAGAATCCCGTATTGGTGCGGGGTTCCGATTTTTTTGATCGATCTCGAAAAGAGATGAGACGATTCCGGCAGTGGTTCAACTGACCTCTTTCCCATCCGGGAACGGCCCGTGCCCGCCAGTGATGTGCCCGGCGAGCTTAGCTGGCCGAGGCAGCCTTTTCCCGGAAACTCCGCCCCCTCTGGCCCGACATCACGTGGGCCCACAGGACCTCAGCCATGCAAGTGACGAATCTCGCCAGTACTGCGCGGAGTGGCTGCGCAGGCTAATTCAGCGACTCGTAGATCTTGAGAACGGGTTTGATCAAAAATGATTATGATGGTATATTGCCATCATGGTAAAAACTCAGATTCAGATTCCCGATCAACTCTATCGGGAGGCGAAGCGAATCGCTCGCGAACGGGAAATCTCTTTTGCAGAGGTCGTGCGTCGCGGGCTGGAAGCCATTGTTCGAACTTACCCTTCCCTGCCGGAAGAGAGTTGGCGTCCACCCGCTCCTCGTGACCTGGGATGGAAAGGCCTGGACCACGCGCAGGTGAAAGCGGCCACGATGGAGGATCAGGAATCGAAGGTGACTCTCTGAGGGCATGCTTTCCGTAGATGCGAATTGATTACTGTACGTTTTTATACTCTTTTGCGCAATCCGCTGGTCGTCGAGCGTCCCCTATCTTCGTCGGAAGCAGTAAAAGTGATTTCCACTTATCGGCGTCACCCTCGTTAGCGATTGGAAGGATTCGCATCCGAGAGTCTTGGGCTGCATGAGGCGACCGGATGGATGGGGCCAGATGTCATCGGCATCGGTGTTGGAATTACTTTGCTGAGCGCCGAAAACCTGCGCACGGGGAATGTGTGGCGATGGTTCATGGCCAATTCGGAGATTCCCCGGGCCCT
>JBOGJG010000218.1:0-17213 GCA_050747825.1 Acidobacteriota bacterium
CGGGATGCTCATGGGGGCAACTTCCAGAAAGGACGCAAGATCTCAATCACATTAAGTCACCGACGCCACAATGCGGACAGCGTTGCGAAGATGGAGTGGGGGCCGGTGGCTGGGGTGGGGATGGATGGTGATCGTCCACCCCGGCTGAGCTGGACGACTCGCGGGCGAGACCTTCCGGCAAATCGGTATAGCGCACCAACCCTCCTCCGTATTCCTCCACCACCTGATGAAGATAGGTGCTTTCGGCAAAGGGACCCAATAAGGCTTGTGGGCGCCCGTCCCCGCTCCGAAATTGAAGCTTGAGCCCCGAACTGATCTGAACCTTGCAGATCTTGATCCCGGAATCGGCGAGCCGTTCGAGCGCCGCTGCTGGCTGCTCGAACTCTACGGCCATATGGCAGGTGTCGTAGCAGATGCCCAGGTGGCGGCGAGTGATCACTTCTGCCTGCTCAGTCGAAACCCCCAACTCGAACGCCAAGTTTTTTAGGCGATCCAGGTTGAAGATCCAGTCTCGAAAGAAGGCTAATGTCTCATCCACAGTCTCGAGGTAACAGCAAGGCTCCGGCTCCAAGGCCAGCGAAACTGTCTTTCCCGTCTGGAGGCGGAGGGTATTCAGGAAGGCAACGTGGCGGAACAAGAGGTCAGCCATCCGAGACACGTCGTCCGTGGACCGCACGTTGGCTTTAAAAGCTCCCGGGACGGTGCTGACGCTTCCCTCCAGAGCCGGATCCTCGGGCAGGAGCTTTGCCAGGAGCCGTGCCAGGCGATTGCTGTAATTTAGCCTTCGCTCATCTTTCCAGTCGGGGAGATACACCTCTTCTTTGACGCGCGTCCGATGGAAGATCCCGTAGGGAAAGCCATTGATAGTAAACAGGTAGCAGTTTTGATCGGCTAGAAAAGCCCGAAAACGGGTCAAGTTCTCCGGCTCTTCCAGAGTCTCGGCGGCCTGGGCTGAAAGGCGCAATCCGATTCCGAAAGAGGACTGAGGCGAAAGCTGACCGCGTATTGGAGGAACGTACTCTTCCAAATTACGGCGCACCTCTTCCCAACTCTCTCCCGGGTGGATATTTGAGCAGTAGGTCAGATGGAATTTGCCGCCAATCCTCATAAACTCAGTACCGTAGCACACTTGCGAGGGCTTTTAACAACCTTCTTTGGGAAAGCTATGATGGAAGTAAGGAAGTTCAAAAAATGATCCTCAAAAGATTAATTGTGATGCTGGCAGTTATAGCGGCCGTACTTTACGGAGTCCATTTCAGCCATACTCACTGGCAAATCAACACGGTCCATGCGCTCGATTTGTATCCTGAATGTGAGTCCAAGCGCCTTTGCCGAAGTTGCAACTGCAAGGGCGATAAGCAGGCACAGAGACAAAAGGGGGAGCCGGACAATCCGAATAACAAGAATTACCCGAGAGCACGCTGCGATAATTACTGCTCTGAGCAGTGTTGCTTTTGCAGTAAAAATCAGTAATCGGAGTAAGAAACTTCGAGGAGGAGCCTATGTTTGGATTTGGAAGATCCAAGCCGGTACCGGAATATAAAGCCGAGGGCGAAATCGAGCGCGTTTACCACGATATTAAACAGACGCTCCGGGTCACAGGCGTGAATCTCAACTTCCGCACCTGGGCGAAATATCCAAAATTCCTGCCGCTCATGTGGGATGCCGTCCGGCCTAATCTGGAGACCCGGATCTTCGAGGAGACATCCGACCGGGTCCGTGCCGAGGCGGTTAGAATTGCCGATGACCTGGGTCGCCTCAATGCGGTCTCTAAAACACATCTTGGCGCCAGCCAGGCTTACCAGGTTCAGGCTGCGCTTGATCTCTATCACTACATCAACCCCAAGCTCCTGTTGTTGACCGCAGGCGTCCAGTTAGCTTTAGAGGGAGAGGCTTTCGGCCGATATTATCGGATCGATGATGGCATGGAAGTCCTGTCCCGCGGCGCTCCTTTAAAGATGTATCCCATGGAAATGGTCTCTGAGCGGCCGGGCAATTGGCGCATGCGCCGCCTTTTCAAGGACATCAAAGGCACACTTTCACTCTCGTCAGTCAACAGCGATTACCGAACTCTGGCTCTCTGGCCTGATTACTTGAAACGTTCCTGGAAGCGCCTCAAACCGATCACTAAACGCAAGGAGTACCGGCGATATTCAACAGACTTGGGGACACGGGCCCGATCCCTGGCCAGGACGCTCCCCTATCCCATCCCGCTGTCGCGTGAAAGCGTGGAGGAGGTAGGAGAGAATGCCCGGGAGATCATGGAGACCACTGAGAGTTTTATGAAGTTGCTCCCGTCCTTGATTATCAACATCGCGCTGTTCCAGCTCGATTGGAAATCTCTGGATCAGGCCACCAAATCCCCGTTTCCAGCCGATACTGTTCCCGCCGCGCCGCGAACGGAGGCTGTAGCGGCTTACGGAGGCTAGATTTTATGGATTGGCAAGAGTTTCAGTCTCTACAGCAGGTGAGCGAACTGGGAAACCATTTCATCAGCTACGCGGATGAGGGTGGGGGAGACCCCGTGGTCTTGATTCATGGAATTCCCACCTGGGGATATCTGTGGGAGGGAGTCATGCAGGGCCTGAGCAAGAGCCGACGTGTTCTCGTCCCCGACCTGCTGGGCTTCGGATATTCGGATAAGAGCGACCGTTTCGATCGCTCGATTGATAATCAGGCGAAGATGCTGGCCGCCTGGATGGAGAAGATCGGACTGGCTCTTGCGGATTTCGTCGGCCACGATATCGGGGGAGGTGTCGCGCTGCGCCTGGCCGTCTCCTTTCCCGAAAAGGTCAGGAGCTTATGTGTGATGAACACGGTCTGCTACGATTCCTGGCCGGTCGAAATGATGCTGCAGCTCGGGCATCCTTCAGCCCGCCGCCTGATGTCCGCTTCCGCTTACATCGCGGTGCTTTCCAAAGCCTTGCGGCAGGGCTTCGCCTCCTCGCCGTCCAAGAAATTCGTACAGGGGCTGCTGACTCCCTACCGGACGGAAGTGGGCAAAGTTTCGCTGATCCGCAATGCCACCGCCCTGAATACCAACCTGACTACTGAACTGACTCCGCGGCTTTCGCATATCATGGCGCCGACTCTGATCCTGTGGGGAGAGAACGATGTCTTTCAACTGGTGAAATACGGCGAATGGCTGGCTCGCGACATTCCGGAAGCCAGCCTGATCCGCATCAGCAAGGCCAGGCACTTCGTCATGGTGGATCAGACGGACCAGGTGATCGACCACCTGGCGAGTTTCCTCACGCCCAGACGAGAGCCGATCGCCGCTCTTCCGGCCTGATTCGGTCACTGGTGACTGGGCAATGGTGATCTTGAACCCCAGTGACCAGTGTGACTAATCCGGTTTACTAGCGAACTTTTCCAGCCATCCAAAATGTCGTACGATTTACAACTCATGGAGAGTTATCTAAAAACCACCCGAGACGTATACCGGGAGGCCGCGCTGGCTCCTGAAAAGGGTCTGTGCTGCACGACCACTCCGGTTTGGAAGCTGCCCGAGCTGGAGATCCCACCCAAAATGCTGGAAATGAACTATGGATGCGGAACTACCGTGCACCCCAGAGACCTGGCCGATCAACCCAGGGTGCTCTATGTCGGCGTGGGCGGAGGAATGGAGTTGCTGCAGTTTGCCTATTTCAGCCGCCGCCCCGGAGGAGTTCTCGGCATCGATCCCGTGGATGAAATGCTAGCGGCCTGTCATGAGAATCTGAGAACCGCTGAAGAACTGAATGCCTGGTTCAGGCGCGATTTTATCGACCTGAAGCAGGGAGACGCGCTCGATTTGCCTGTCGAAGATAAAAGTGTGGATGTTGCGGCTCAGAACTGCCTGTTCAATATCTTTCGTGCCGAGGACTTGAAGCTGGCCCTCAAAGAAATGTACCGCGTTCTCAAGCCCGGAGGACGCCTGGTGCTTTCAGATCCGGTCTCCGAGACCGAGATGCCGGCCAGCTTGCAAAACGACGAGAGACTCCGGGCCCTTTGCCTGAGCGGGGCATTGCCCCTGCGGAAATATATCGATTTAATCACCGGTACCGGCTTCGGCACTGTGGAAATCCGCGCCAAACGTCCCTACCGGGTGCTCGATCCTCGGCATTACGAAACCGATCGGCTCATCTTCCTGGAAAGCGTGGAGGTCTGCGCTATCAAAGATCCGATGCCGAGCGACGGCCCCTGCGTCTTCACCGGCAGGACCGCCATTTATTTCGGCCTGCAGGAATTTTTCGATGATGGCAAGGGCCATCTCCTGAGCCAAAACCAGCCTCTGTCGGTTTGTGACAAGACGGCAGCGGCCGTGCAGAACCTGGGCAGGGACGATATCTACATCTCCGAATCCACCTTCCATTACGACGGTGGGGGCTGCTGCTAGACCGGCGATCCATTCTTCTGATGTGTTATCCTAGTGCTCGATTATGGGAAATCAGAAGGCACTGGCGGAACAGCTCGAAATCTTCTCGACCTATCTCAAAGACAATGGGCTGAAGATGACCCGCCAGCGCGAGCTTATCGCGAAGAATTTCCTGCAGATCGACGGGCACTTGACCACCGAAGAGGTTTACGACCTGGTCAAGAAGAAGGATCAGAAAATCGGTTTTGCCACCGTCTTTCGCACCATGAAAGCCTTCACCGATTGCGGACTGGCCCGTGAGATCAATCTGAGTGACGGAGTGGCTCGTTACGAGCCCGTATACAAGCGGCCTCAACACTACCACCTGGTTTGTGTCGAATGCAGCCGGACCATCGAGTTCTTCAGCCCGGAACTGCAGCAGCTTCAGGACGAGATCATCTCCCAATATGACTTTCAGCCGGTGCGCCATCGGTTGCAGATCTTTGGCGTCTGTGAAAACTGCCAGAACAAAACCACCCCCGGTCCGAAAGTCTTCGATTCCGATCTGGTCTTTGCGCGCGATGCCCTCAGGATCGCCATGGAAACTGAACAAAGAGGGGTGCACTTTTATTCGTCAGCCCTGGAGACCGTTGCTCACGAGTCCACGAAGTCATGCTTCCTTCATATGCTCGAGGATGAAAAGACCCATTTGAGCCGTTTGGAAAAGGAATGGCAACGCCTCCTGCAGAAGGACAAGAAGATCCTGGACGCGCCGGTATTCCTGCACTTTGACTTCGATGCTCTGAAGCGGATTTTCCCCTCGAAGGATGAGGTGAGAAGCAGGCTTTCGGGGGATATCCGGGAGAAAGATGCCCTGGAGCTGGCCATGAAGATGGAGAAGGAAGCCCATGACTTCTTCCGCAACTACGCCGACAAATTCAACGACACCAAGGGCCGGGACATCTTCCTCCAATTTGCGGAAGAAGAGCAGGAACATTACGACCTGATCAAGAGTGAGTACGAGAAGTTGATGGAGACGGCTGGAAACTGACGGCTGACAGCTGACAACTGACAACTGACAACTGACAAGCCAGCGATCTCGGCTGCCTGAAAATTGACTACTGGGCACTCACCACTGATCAGGCGAATTTAGACTAGTTCCCATCCCAGGGGCCTTAAATAATTGAAAATGAAAGAGTAAGGTGGGGGGCTGTACCTCCTTCTGAGCGCCGCATTTGTCCTGCGGGCTGCCATCGTCAAGCAACTGCACGGCTTCAGCTATGAGCAGCTGGCCTTTCATCTGATGGATTCTCAAAGCTTCCGGACCTTTGTTCGTCACCCCATGGGGTGGGTTCCCAACAAGTCCACTCTGCAGCGCAATATCTCGAAGATCTGCGAATCGACCGCCACCGAAAGTAACATTCACCATCCCACCGACAGTAGGCTTCTGTACGATTCGGTGCGAACCGTGAGCCGGTTACTCGACCAGCTGAAGAAGCGACAGGCCAAGCTGGAACTGAAAGGGCCGTCTGCTGCGCCATTCGTTTTTTCCGATCATACGCGGCGGGCCAAACGGCGGGCTTACCAGATCGCCAACGGCCGGGGGGCCAAGCGCGAGCAAGCCTATCGCGATCTGTTGAAAGTGGGCCGCAAAACGTACGGCTATGGCGTCATGGTTCTGAAAGCCGGTCTGTCGCCCGGCGATCCTCTGACGGTTGCGCTGCTGGTTTCCCTGGAGCATTACCTGAAGCTCATGGCTCAGGTGATCGATCAGACCGAGCGAAGAATCCTGCGCGGTGAGACAGTGCCTGCCGCCGAGAAGGTCTTTTCGATTTTTGAAGAGCATACCGACATTATCAAGGGGCAGCGAGAAGCCGTCTATGGCCACAAGATCTTTTTGACCTGCGGACCTTCCTCGCTGATCTTGAACTGCCAAGTGCTGCCTGGAAATCCGGCCGATGTGGGCCAGCTCCAACCCCTGCTCGAAGCTCATCGAGACGACTACGGTCACTATCCGCATCAATTTGCGACGGACCGAGGCTTTTACAGCCAGGCCAACTTGAACTGGGCCAAGGGGGAGGGCATCCAGGATGCCGCCTTTGATCGCAAGGGAAACCTCCAGATCGGCGACATGGTGCGCTCCAGCTGGCTCTACAAGCAGCTGAAACGTTTTCGCGCCGGCATTGAGGGTTGTATCTCTATGCTCAAGCGAGTCTTCGGGCTCGACCGCTGTACCTGGAAAGGCTGGGAGCACTTCAACCAGTACGTGCAGGCTTCCGTGGTCAGCTACAATCTCCTGGTACTCGCCCGTTTACTTCTGATCTGACTTTATCAGCGGTTGCGAACTAGCTCAGCGGCTGCCCTGGGCCAAGTGCGCGCGCCAAACCTCTTTTTCGAGTTCCTCGGTGCATCGCCCAGCCGCGTGAACTAAAAATCGCTTCTGTCGCCCCTCTCTGATATGCGAAGTAGTTAAGTATCTGTAACTTACCGATCAGAAAAAGGGCATTCTGAGATGGGAACTCCTAAGGAACACTAAACAGCCTGAAACGGAACCAGACGATAACCGAGGGCTTTAGCCTTTGCCTTCAGTCTGGTTTCCATACGTTTGCGGTAGCGGTGTTGATCGGCAGCAAATCGGCTCTCATCAAACTCCTGGCGGGTGGTTATGAGGTGGTAGATGATGCGGGCCAGCTTATGGGCGGCGGCGGTGATGGCTTTTGGGGCTCCGAGTTTGGCTCGCATGCGGCGGTAGAAATCGCCCAAAGCAGACTTGCTGTGATGCAGAGACTGGGCGGCCATGCGCAAGGCCGTGGCCGCTCTTGGCGCAGGTCGGTCTTTTTAATTTCGCTGCCCGTTTGGGTCGAGTCGGCAATCGAATGGGCTCCCTCAGGCCCATCGGATGGAGGCGGAAAATTTCCGAGTAGTTCTCGAATCTCCCGGTCGCAATCGGTAATCATGGACTGGTAGCTCCGGTAGATCGTCAATGACTGGCGCAGGGTGAACAGGTGCTCAGGGCGATAATCGCCCACCAGTGATTTGGCAATGACTTCAGAGTCGGCCTTGATGCGTTTATGGCGCAAGTCCGCCAAAATCTGCGGGTCCCGTTCTCCTTCCAGAATCGCATCGATAATGGCCAGACCCGTCCAGCCGGTGATGTCACTGATCACATGATGCAGTTGCAGGTTCATCTGATCGAGGGCCTTCTGCATATGATTGACGTGAGTGGCCGCCATCTGCACCAGACTCTCCCGATGGCGCAGCAAGGAACGAACCGCACAGACCTCCTGTTCAGGGCGGTAGGAAGCTCGCAACAGACCTACGGAGTGTAAAAACTGCAACCATTGACAGTCCGAGACATCGGTGCGCCGCCCGGGGACATTCTTGACATGGCGGGCATTGACCAAATAGACCTCAAAACCCCTTTCCTCTAAGATCTGAAACAAAGGAATCCAATACACTCCCGTCGATTCCATGGCCACCGTCTCAATCCCGCACTGCTTCAGCCAGTCCGCCAGGGCCTGGAGATCTGGTGTGAAGCTGGGATACGATCGTACCGGTTGCGGGTCTCGATCGGCAGGCACGGCGACGAAAATCTCCGTTGCCCCAATATCGATTCCGGCTGCATTCGGTCGCAGAACGGGCATTGCCGCTTTCTTCTTCCGGTCCTTCCGAGATTTGTTCGTGCGTTTTCTTGCCATCTCTCTCCTCCTTGATGCCGAGCGATGGCTGCCCAAGTCGCGCAAACGGGCATTCTCCTAAACGGGATCGCCCGGCATTCCACATTCGGAATCCACAGACGTCACCACTGCAATGAGCGCGAGACTTGGAACCAGGCTAGCTACCGGGCTTCGGAAGCTCCATTGTTCGGCCGATTTTGACTGCTGCCACGCTCGGTCCCGAACATCATACAGCGACCCTGCTCCCGTTCCTTGCCTGTAATGACTCACCATCCGGGGAGTTGCAGGGCTAGCTAGAAGCAAGCGTTCTTCAGGGAGCCTGGTCCAGCACCTCGCGGCTCTTGTGCAGCGCGTCGGCGGCAACACCGACCGCGGTGCCGATGCCGCTCCGATTGCTCCGGCGCTTAAGTAATAGGGCAGAGATTCTTGAGGGAAAATCGGACCGCTGGATGTCACGGAGGCGACGTAAGCGGCCAGAGCCCCGATTCCAGCCCCAAATCCCACTCCCGCACCAATAAGCGCCCCATTGAGCAGGCCGTCGGGCCTCTGCTGCAATCCCTCGATTCTCCGCACGGTCGACGCCGGAAGCCTTAGATTCTGACCTTCCCGGCGGACTCCAGGGCGTCGTCCGAGCGTCCAATCCATTCGGCTTCAATCCGTTCTCCCGTCTCCAGGGTCGGGATGATGGCCGAACCTTGCGGCAGAGCGTCTATCTTCTCCCAACGGCCGGGAATCAGGCCGGCGGCGGCTGAACTGCTGAACATTACAACCGCGGCAACGCAAATGAAAGAAACTGATTTGTGAGTCATGCTCCCTCCTTCGAGAATGCGTGTCGCATTTCTCGTGCCAGCCGGAACTGGCCGCAAAGACTGGCAAAACAGGAACAGTCTGCCGGAAAACAGTCCATGTGCTGCCAAGAAACCTTGCGCTTCTGTATCATCGCTGCAGGAGGAAACTTATGCACTGGGAATTTGAACCGGGACACACGGCGGCCGGGTTTCGCTGCCGGCACATGATGGTCACCTGGGTGGGCGGCCATTTCAAGAACATCCAGGGCAGCTTGGAATTCGATCCTGAACGGCCGGCCGAAAGTTCGTTTCAGGCAACCATCGATGCCAACGCCTTATGGACAGGCGACAGCGCGCGGGATGAGCACCTGCGCAGTCCCGACTTCCTGGATACGGCCAAGCATCCCCATATTCTCTTTCAGAGTTCCGGCGTAGAAGTTCTCGCTCCCAATGAATTTCGCGCTCATGGAAACCTGATCCTGCGCGGAGTCACGCGCTCTGTGCCGCTGGAGGTTCGTTACTGCGGCCAGTGGCAGACTCCATACTGGGAGGACGGCGCAGATAAAGGACCGGTGATCCGCGCCGGATTCTCGGCCGCTGCTGTGATAAATCGCCACCACTTCGAGGTCAACTGGAATTCCACTCTGGACAGGGGCGGCCTGGTGGTGGGCGATGAGGTCTTCATCGAAATCGACGTGGAAGCCCTGCACTGGCCATAGCCGGTCCAAGCTGAAATGTCGCTCTTACGAGCGAATAGATAAAATAAGCTGCGTTTCGGCTTCGGTTGGGGACTGCCTTGGGTGGACTGCCCTTCTGCGGAAGGTCGCCTAAGCCGCGATTATGTCAATTCGGTGAGGGTGTTGAGGGGACGGTGCGGATGAGGCTGCGGGAAGATCCCGGCGGAGCGGGTTTTTTCGAGACACGTCAGCTGCTGGGCCTAACTTCTGTCGAGCCGGTGCCCGTGCCCAGTGCGGAACGATTCGGCAAAAGCTGCTGAAGATCGGAGCGCAGGTCAGGATCAGTGTACGCCGGGTCTTAATATCCCTCGCCAGCAGTTATCCTTACCAGCAACTTTTCTCCCGAGTTTATAATCGGTTGGCGCCAGCGGCTGGTTAGCCGGGAGAATCACTGGGGAGTTCAAATCAGCCCAGACCATTAGCCCGGATTTTGCATAAAGGTTTTTGATGAGCGGCAGATAGGCACAAAAAAATGCCCTACCTCTTTGGTAAAAAAGGAGTTGAAGAAAAACCCTAACCAAAGAGGAGGGCAAGTGCAACAAGCAAAGTGCCAGTACACCTTACCGTTTCACTCCGACAGAAAACTCACCATAGATTTTGAGGGCGGACGGGTCAGCTCGGATGCGGGGCTGGCGTTGCTCTATGCCCTCGATCGCAGCCAGGGTCTGAGCCGGGGCTTCGCCGGCTGTCTGAAAGACGAACGAGACAGCCGCTACGTGCGCCATTCGGTCGAAAGCCAGACCGTGCAGCGCACGTTGCAGATTGCCGCCAGATATGAAGATGGCAATGATGCGGACAGCCTGCGCTCGGATGCGGCGCTGAAGAGCTTTTGTGACGGGCTACCGGAAACAGGACCGGAACTAGCCTCAGCGGCGACGCTGTGCCGATTGGAGAACTCAGTAAACTGGCGTTCGATCTGGCGCATCTCGCAATGGTTGGTTTGCACCTATGCGAGGAAGCTTCGCAAGAGCGGGCGGCGAAGAATCGTATTGGATCTGGACTCGACCGATGATCCTACCCACGGGCAACAGGAGTTCAGTTTCTACCATGGCTACTTTGGGCGGCATATCTATCATCCTTTGCTGGTGTTTGACGCGGAGACGGGGGATCTGATCGCGGCCGTGCTGCGCGCGGGCAATCGGGGAGCCGCCGCGCGGGCGGTCTCGGTGCTGCGCCGCATCATCCAGCTCCTGCGCCAGAAGGTAAGCACCAATCTGGAAATTGAGATCCGGGGGGATTGCGGGTTCGCCACTCCAGATTTGTATGAGTACTGTGAGAGCGAAGGGCTCCAGTTCACGATCGGCTTGCCTCGCAACCCCCGGTTGGAGAGAGAAGTCGAGCCACTGGTCGAGAAGACGCAATCAGACTTTCAGGTCCAGGGCATCAAACAGCGGCAGTTCACTGAATTCACCTACCAGGCCGACAGCTGGGAGAAAGCTCGACGGGTGATCGCCAAAGTGGAGGTGCACGAGCCGGGTCTGAACCGTCGTTTTGTGGTGACCAACCGGAGCGATCTGGACGCGCAATCTCTCTAGGACCATTACATCCTGCGGGGACAGACGGAGAACTATATCAAGGCGCTCAAGAATGACCTGGCGGCGGATCGATTAAGCTGTCACCGCTTCATCGCCAACCAGTTCCGGCTGCTCTTGCATGCGTTGGCCTATCAGCTGTTGTTGGCCTTGCGCCGTTATCTGGAGGGAACCCCTTGGCACAAACTCGAGATTGAGACCCTGCGACGAAGGGTATTCAAACTGGGTGCACGGGTTCGGGAGACGACCCGGCGTATCTGGGTTCACTGCTCATCGGCTTATCCCGAGCAGGAGACCTTCTTTCTGGTGCTGCAGCGCATCTGCGGCCCGCCTGGGTAGCTGCTTCCCGGCTTTCGACAACCCCACTGAAGCCCTCGTCCAGGTGAACTGTCTCTAAAATCAGCCTCAAATCCCTCTTCGAGGGTCCTCCATAGGCTATTCCATCACTCCTTGTGCTTTCTCCCCCCAAAAAACGACTTCAGGGCCCATTTTTGCCCCTCCACCTGAAAGTTTATGAAATATTCGGGTTAGCCCGGGTTAGCCGAGCCTTTGTCGCAATTCGTTGCTTTTTGTCACCTCCATGAGGACTGGGACCATGCAGCTGCCAAACCGATCTCCTAGCAGCCCTTTCTCAATTGAGAATCAGTATAAGGAGCCAATTTGAGCCTTAATCTTCATCAGAATACCTTTTGCAATTACTCGGTGAGATATCCGGGCTAGATGTCATTCTGGCGTAACCAGGTGTGGCTGGATCCGTGGTGCCGCTTGTTACGAAAGTCTTGGAGGTAGATGGCGGATAGTAAACTGCAACTCACTCGACTCTGTACCATTAATCGAGAGCGAGAGTGGAGTACCGCTGGTATGAAAGAAATTCAAAACACCTTCGACTTCGACTTGAGTGGGATTGGCGGCGGTGATAACCGTTTGAAGGCTTGGGCACCATCCGGAAATTCACCATCACCTACTTGCGCCAAAAAAGTAGTAAACGTCGGCCTAGATACAAAATCCAGGAGCATCCAATCCACTTCCTCGGAGTTCTCTGAGTCACCATAATCAATCACCACCTTGGAAATACCTTGTACGGCCGTGGTTTCCAAACCTACAAAGACTCCGGCGAAGTTTCCCCCGGCTATACTTGCCTGTTCTACCAGGCCAAGCAGATTACCAAACATATCAAATGCGCTAATTCTTGCTGTTACTGCCTGATTGCCATTATCCAAAGAAAAAGCGACTCTCTTTAGCGGAAACCTGAAGTTGATAACTAACGGGTGATTAGCATTGGCGGAAGGATCACCAGTGGATTCATTCCGAAGGACAGGCGTTGCTCTCGGAGGAGCAAGGCTAGTAGAAGCAATGAGTCTAATACGAATCTTCGGAACCGCAACACTGCTTTCCAGAAAAGTAACACCCCATGCGGAAAACAGATCAGAAACAATAGCACTCTCCTGTTGACCCTCGAAATCGAGGCGGATAGCCTCAGGGGTGAAAGACTGATCGTCTGTTAACTTGATGATAGTATTATTAGGGTTTGGCGGATGACCAGCGTGTAGGACAAAGATTGTAAAGGAAGCAAACAAAACCATAAGGATGGATGGCTTGATCATGTCAACTCCTTTCTATATAAAACGTCACTCGTCATTCGTCACTCGTAATTGATAGTTGCTGTTGCGCTTACGAATGACGGATGACGAATGACGCTGCATATAGTCAGGCAAAAAACAAGGGACTCATCCCACAGCCATGCACTTGGCCCGGGACTTGCATTCTGGATTATCGAACCGCGGCGGCGTAAATGTCTCTCAATCCACTAAAGACGCCATGAAATCGCTTCCCCCACACATCGTTGTAAGGCCAGTACCAGTTATCCTGGTAATCGCCAATGAAACTATTCGTGTAGGTTCTTGGATCGGTCTGAAAGGAGTCCGCTATTTGTCCAGATTCTAGAAGGTTTCCTGAAGAATCAAGGCGCGCCCATCGTTCCTCGTACAGGATATTAGATGAATCAGCACTCCTGTCGTAGTAGAACACCATCAAGTCGCCATTGTCATCGAAATCGACTGCGGGTTGAAATTGATCGTTAATCGTCGTCGCGGTGATTTTCTTTTTAATCTGCCAACCAGACGAAGACTTTGCCGTATAGAAAATATCCGTGTGCTCACGAGCACTGCTTTCCCATTCGTGCCAGACAACGCAGATTTTGTTGTCAATGTGATTCAATCGGGCGTGAGGGATAGTCAAAGCACGGACATTTGCATTTAGAAAGGCCTGTACAGGGACTACGAATTCGCCACTTGCAGCCGTTTCCGGCGCAGTCCACGTCTGTCCATTGTCGTCTGAGAAGGACATTCGAATTTCTTTGGTAGCAAAATCAGACCATACCACGTAGACTCTTCCCGTAAATGGATGGATCAACATCTGTGTACCTAAGATATGACTTGAGGTCACTACCACCGGTGTCCCGAACGTTACTCCTCCATCCGTACTAAGTGCTACACGGACCTCATTCTGTGTCGGGTCAGAGATGTTGACTTTAACGTAGGAGACAAATACATACCCTCGGGTACCTGAGTACCAGGAGACTTCAACGTCCGGTTTATCCACACAAAAAGCACTTGAGTCGTTTCTCTCTATAATCGCGGGGTCGTCAGTCGCCGGATTGCCATCATCCCAAGTAAAACCGCCGTCGTTGCTCCGCCACACAGCAATTGCATTCGGTGGTACATCGCAGGAGCTATTATATAAAACCCCTGTGTAATACATCCGTTCCGGCGCAACACCGCTCGCATAAGGGTTCTCATGGAGTACAGGATCAGCAGACCAGACAAAATCAGAAGGTCTAGGCATTTCGCTGTAGATCCACTGACCAAGACCGGTTTGAGTCGTGGCAACATAATTTCTGTAGATCTTTGTGTTATTCTCTGTCACGAGCTTTATGTAACCTATCGCTGTGTAGTCGGTGGTCCCGACCGTAAGGGTCATGATCGTAGGCTTAACATCATCCGCCGTATCGTCTAAAGTGACGCGGTTAGTGTAGAGCGCGCCAAACTGAGATGACGAAGTGCCAACTCCCCCACCTGATGAAGACTCATCTGAGACCGGCAAGGGCGGAGGAAAAGGGTTGGACCCCAGGAATTTCGTTATGCTGGGATAGTAGAGAGGCCCACTTAGGGTGTTAATCGCCTCTAAGGTCAAGGTTGGCGGTGGCGGAACTTGGCCGACTGATACCGCCGGAAGCCCAAGGGTTACCAGAAGCAAGCAAAATACAAAGAAACCGTTCCTCAAAGCTTTCACTTCAAACTCCCTTCTTAAGTTTTATCAATTACTGCCAAAAACAAAGGTAAGTCGCAGAAAAGGAGGGGATCGCCCCCGACCCTCAAAATCGGTCAAAAAAGAATTGCCGCCGTTCATAACCCCATCCTGCTTTCAATAATTGATCAGTCCAAGCAGGAGCGACCCAACCCAAGGATTTTCATTACAAGATACCATCATTACAAGATACCAGATGAGGAAAAAAGTGGCGCGGCTTTTTCAAAGGTCAAATGGGTGAGCGATCTCATCGACGGTCACTGCTGCAATCGTCCCAATTGAGGTGGTCAGCGGTAAGCGGTCAACGGATTTAAGTGGTCAGCCGTTCGAGAGCGCATCCGCCGTGACCGGACGTTGGTCCCAAGTGCCTGGGCGAGGAACAAAGCGGGAAACCAAGAGAGGAGGGCTGGCCCTGGAAGGAAGAGGCTCCAGAAGCGAATAGGTAAAATATCGCGCCAAGCTAAGCTTGGGAAAGGGGGATTCGATGTGAGCAGATGAAACCTTTCGACAGAATCCAACTGGTGAAAGTCCAGTCCGGCTAAAGCCGTAGCGGGCAGGCCGGTAGCGAGTCTTGCCTTCCGGCGGGCGACCGGCGGAAGAGAAGCGTAGACAGCGAGGAAGTGGGCCGTGAGGATTCAGCTCCGAAATCTATGTCGTTGCGGATGCCGAGACTTTTATTTTGGTCGAAGGCAGCATCCGGGCAGCCGCCAACGCGAGGTTGCCAGGAGCCGCCGGAGTCTCTAGCCCAGGGCACGCTTTCAAAAGGATTCTCCAGGAACTTGGGAAAGCCTCGCAGTCTCCTCCCGCCAAAGGCGGAAAGAGGTAGTCGGCGGTCGAGGGCAACCAGAGACTGCTGACCAAGGGTTGTGAGGAATCTTAGGAGCCCATAGTACCGATGAAGGTGGGGAACCGCCGGGCCACGAAAAGTCGGGGCGGCCACGGGACCCACTGGAGGGAAGGGGTGAACAAGCGAACGTATCGGATGGGGGAAACATGACGATACCCAGAGATCGAGCCAACATGTCACCGGAACACATCCGAATAGCCGAACTGGCCAAAGAAGACAAGGAGCGGAAGTTCTCCTCGATCGCTCATCTTCTGACGATAGAGGCGTTGCATGAGGCATTCAAGAGTCTGCGGAAAGACGCCAGCGCAGGTGTGGATCGTGTCACGTACGCGCAATACGCCGAGGACGCGTGGGGCACCAGAGGCTACAGGGTCGCTTAAAGAGTGGGCAGTACCGGGCGCAGCCCTTGCGCAGGATCTACATCCCGAAGGAGGACGGACGGCAAAGGCCGATCTCGATTCCTTCGCTGGAAGACAAGATCGTGCAAAAGGCGGCGGTCGAGGTGCTCAACGCGATCTATGAGCAGGATTTTCTGGAGTGTTCCCATGGGTTCCGGCCGGGACGCGGTCAACAGGACGCGCTGGACGAGATGGGAAGGATCATTTGTCGACGACCGATCTCGACTGTTTTAGAAGCAGATATCACCGGATACTTCGATGCGATCGTCAGGAGTGTGCTCATAGAGATGATCGAGAAAAGGGTCAGTGACGGAGGAATCCTGCGGCTGATTGGGAAATGGATTCAGGTCGGAGTTATCGAAGACGGCAGGCTGCTGGTAAGCGAAACGGGGACCGGACAGGGGCAGGTGATTAGCCCCCTGCTGTCCAATATCTATTTTCACTACGTGCTCGACGAGTGGTTTGAGAGCGTGGTGAAGCCCCGGCTGAAGGGTGAGGCCTACGGAATTCGGTTTGCCGACGACTTCATTCTCTGCTTTCAGTATCGGGAGGACGCGGAAAAGGTGCTGGATGTGCTGAAGAAGAGATGTACGAAGTACGGCTTGACGCTGCACCCGGAAAAGACTCGCCTGATCGAGTTTGGGGAGAAAGCCCTGGCCAGATCAGAAGAGGCGGGTGGGCGGAAGCTGGCGACCTTCGACTTTCTTGGATTCACGCATATCTGCAAACGCAGCCGGCGAGGGTATTCACGATTCATGTGTGCGGACGATGCGAAAGCGGCTCCGGCGCAGTCTCCGAAAAGTGACGGCGTGGTGCCGGGCGCATCGGCATGATCCGGTTGACGAGCAGCAAGCAGCTCTCAACCGGAAGCTCCGGGGTCACTATCAGTACTACGGACGCTCCACGAACTTCCGCAGTTTGGAAGAGTTTTATCAAGCGGTCCGTCGGATCTGGCACAAGTGGCTCAACCAGAGGACGCGTGGGAATACACTGAACTGGCAGGCGTACCGGCAGCTTCTTCAGCGACATTCGTTGCTGCGCCCTCGTTTGTCCCGCCCTTGGAAATCTGGGCCGGTGGAGGTGAGTTCTGTTTGAGGAACCGAGTGCATCAACGTGCACGCTCGGCTCTGTGAGGGGGGCGGTCATTCTTGGTTACGGCGAACCTAAACGGGCACGATGCCGGAAACGGCGGATACAGACAAGGTGATGCCTAAGGGCCAATAGTGGCCTCCCCTACTCGTAAGCTGCGTTTCGGCTTCGGTTGGGGACTGCCTTGGGTGGACTGCCCTTCTGCGGAAGGTCGCCTAAGCCGCGATTATGTCAATTCGGTGAGGGTGTTGAGGGGACGAAAGTCCCTACAGGCGACCTGGGCGGCACGGCCATCACCACCGAGTTTACAACGGGATCATTGGGGCTTTATAGATAATGGGCTGGAGGCTCAGGTCCTCTGGAGGCTCAGGTCCTAAGTCGATAGGAATTTCTTTTGTGGCGGGAGTGTGTCGGAGACGAGAAAAAGGGGTTCCGGGAGTGGTTTGTGAGCGATGGAGTGAGATTGGAGAAGGTAAGCAGCCTGGTTTGTGGAGCTTTTGGAG
>JBOGJG010000219.1:0-9080 GCA_050747825.1 Acidobacteriota bacterium
GCGCTTGGACCCGTCTTCAGCGTTGCTCGTCAGTTGCCTATTCCCGATAGGCGCCTTCCTCGCGCCTTGAATACGGGTCAAATCGCCTCCAGCGATAGCGCACTTATTTATGTTACGAAGCACTAGCATCTCTATGACTTGGAACTTGGAACTTGGAACTTGAAACCTCACATCATGAAAGCTGAGCGGCGGATTCGCTTTTGACCCGCTCCCAGGTCTGGACCAAGAGCTCTTCCGAGATATCATCGCGCATGGTGGTCTTGCCGATCTTCTTTAGAAGGACGAAGACAACCCGGTCGTGGTGACGCTTCTTGTCCCGTTTCATCGCCTCCAGGATCTCATCGGTAGCGATTCCATCAAGGGGCGGCAGCGGGCCGGCCCGATGGATCACCGCCTCTATTCGCCGGCAGGATTCCGCGTCGATATCGCCGCGCAGGCTGGAGAGGCGCGTTGCGGCGAGCATGCCGTAGGCGATTGCCTCTCCGTGAGTGAAGCCCTGGTAGCGAGTGGCCGCTTCCAGAGCGTGTCCGAAGGTATGGCCGAAGTTGAGAATGCGCCGCAGGTGAGTCTCGGTCTCATCAGCCGAGACCACTTCAGCTTTGATCTCACAGCAGCGGCCAATCACGTGCTCCATCACGCCGGGGACCCGGTCGAGAATATCCTCCAGGTGGTTTTCCAGGTACTCCCAGAGATCCGCATCGTAAATGAGACCATATTTTAGAATCTCATAAAGGCCGGACTGCAGTTCGCGTCGAGGCAGCGTTGCCAGCGTATCGGTGTCGATGCACACCAGAGTCGGCTGGTAAAAAGCACCGATGAGATTTTTCCCTAATTGATGGTTCACTCCCGTTTTGCCTCCGACCGAACTGTCCACCTGCGCCAGCAGAGTGGTGGGAATCTGAATATAGGAAATTCCACGCAGAAATGTGGCGGCTGCAAAACCGCCGATGTCTCCGGTCACTCCGCCTCCCAGCGCAATCAGCGTGGAATTGCGGTCGGCTTCCTGGGCGATCAGGTAGGTATAGATATTCTGGACGGTTTCCAGGTTTTTGTGCTGCTCGCCCTCAGGAATAAGGATCTCCTTGACCTGGAAACCGGCTGCGCCGAGCTCCTGCTGCAGATTCTTGCCAAAAAGCTCGAAAACCGTCGTATCGGAGACCAGAAAGATTTTGGAGCCGACCTTCTGAGATCCCAAAATCTCCGGCAGGCGCTTCAGCAGCCCTGAAGCGATCGGGATGTCGTAGCTCCTCTTTCCAAGGCTTACATGAACGGTAGTCATAGGCTATAGGCTCTAGGCTGTAGGAAGAAGAACATTGTCTTCGCCTGCAGCCTCTATGTGAGCCTTCCCTCCAGCGGGCTGCTGGCCGTGGCGTACAGCTTCTTGGGGATCCTTCCGGACAAAAAGGCCAGCCGTCCCGCCTCGACCGCCAGTCTCATGGCTCTGGCCATGGCCACGGGCTTCCTGGCCCCGGCTATCCCGGTATTCATCAGTACCCCATCCACGCCCAATTCCATAGCGATGGCTGCATCTGAGGCGGTTCCCACGCCGGCATCCACGATGACGGGCACCGAAACCAGTTCCCGAATAATGCGAATATTGTTGGGGTTTTGCACTCCCAGACCCGATCCAATTGGCGCCCCCAGGGGCATGACAGCTGCCGCGCCGGCCTCTTCCAGTTTTTTGCAGATAATCGGGTCATCGATGGTGTAAGGAAGCACCACAAAGCCCTCCCGGACCAGGACTCGGGTGGCCTCCAGAAGAGCCTCATTATCGGGGAAGAGGGTGCGCTCATCTCCGATGACTTCCAGTTTCACGAAATCGGACAAACCCGCCTCGCGGCCCAGCCGGGCGTAGCGGATGGCCTCTTCGGCCGTATAGCAGCCTGCCGTATTGGGGAGGAGCATGAACTTATCCCGGTCGATGTGATCGAGCAGCGACTCCTGGCTTTTGTCGTTCAAATTGACGCGTCGCACGGCCACCGTCACCACTTCAGCGCCGCTGGCCTCATGGGCCTGGCGCATAATCTCATAGGTTTCGTACTTGCCCGTCCCCACGATTAGTCGCGAGCGAAACTTTTTCCCGGCTATAACGAGGCTGTCCGAGCCCGCCTGCTTGACGGCTTCCCCGCCTCCGACAAAGTGAACGATCTCGATCTGATCGCCCGCACCCAGGCTGCTCTCGGCCCAGCAGTTCTTCAGAACTATCTGGCGGTTTAATTCCACAGCTACCTGTTTTCGTTCCAGTCCCAGGTCGGCGACCAGTCGTTCCAGCGTCCAGCCGGAAGGGATCTTCTTCTGTTCTCCATTCACCGTTAATTCGATCATTTCCTTGCTCTCTTGGCTGCTCATATCTCCGAGCCGACATTATACCGAAGTAATCACAACTTTTACTCCACTTGCTCTCCGTCTTGCGGGCACGCCGCCCGCAAGTTGACAGCCTATGGGTGCTCGAATAAGATTGAATTTTTTCAGGTAGAACGGATATTTGCAGTGGAGTTGATACTTTTTTACCTCCTGGCCGTGGTCGCAATTACAGCGGCGCTTCTGGTGGTTTTGCAGCGGCGGGCAGTTTACAGCGCCCTCTCTTTGATCGTCTGTTTTGGGGCCATGGCGGGACTATTCTTTCAGTTGGGTGCTCTGTTTTTAGCCGCCATCCAGGTTATCCTTTACGCCGGTGCCATCATGGTCTTATTTCTTTTTTCCATCATGCTTTTGGACCCGAAATCGGAGATCTTTGCGGCCAACCGGCTCAAGGCGGTGACGATAGGAGCGCTCCCGCTGGCCGGTTTTTTTACGTTCGTGCTCTTTCGAGCGTTCAAAGATGCCGGTGGGCCGCCCAGCCAGACTCCTTTGGGGGGAGAGACCGAGGTTATCGCCTACAAGCTTTTCGGAGACTACCTCCTTCCTTTTGAAATCACTTCCATTCTAATTATGGTAGCTATAGTGGGCGCGGTGGTCTTGGCGAAGCGTCCCGGATAAATCTGTTATGGTACCGGCAATTTACTATCTGGCCCTGGGGGCAGTACTGTTTTCCATAGGCATGGTCGGAGTGATCGTCCGCCGCAATCTGATCACCATGTTCATGTGCGTGGAATTGATGCTGAACGCGGTCAATCTCACCTTCATTACTTTCGCGCGGAGCCTGAACCAAGTAGACGGCCAGATCTTTGTCTTCTTCGTCATGGTCGTGGCCGCCGCCGAAGCCGCTGTGGGACTGGCGCTGATCGTCGTGCTCTCCAGACGCAAGGACACCCTGGATGTAGACCAGATGGACACGATGAAGTGGTGAGCATGGACTTCCTGGCTGAGAACAGCCATTGGATATTGTTGATCAGCCCGCTGGCCGGTTTCCTGTTTAACGGCATACTTGGAAAACGCTTTTCAACCCGGCTCGTCGCCTTTGTAGCCTGTGCAGCGGTTGGTCTGAGCTTTCTGGCCTCATTGCTGATTTTCCTGAAGCTGATCCAATTTCCCGCTGAGGAAAGGTTTTTTACCCGGGAGTTCTTTACCTGGATCGAGTCCGGAAAGTTCGCTGCGGATTTCACCTTTCTCTTCGACCCGCTCTCGACTCTGATGATTCTGATCGTCACAGGCGTCGGGTTTCTCATCCACGTTTACTCGGTGGAATACATGGCGGAGGAGCCGGAAGGCTACTATCGATACTTCGCCTACCTGAATCTGTTCATCTTCATGATGACCGTGCTGGTCCTGGCCAACAACTACCTGCTCATGTTCGTGGGCTGGGAAGGCGTCGGCCTCTGCTCTTACCTGCTGATCGGCTATTATTTCCAGCGGAAGAGCGCCGGGGCCGCCGCCAAGAAAGCCTTTATCGTCAATAGGATTGGGGATGTCGGCTTCATTCTGGGAGTCTTCCTCATTTTCAGGACTTTCGGCAGTCTCGAGTATCTGACGGTTTTCAGCGAAGTTGCTGAGCGCTTTACGCCGCCCGAGGCCGGCTGGGGAATCCTGGCAGCCATAGCTTTGCTGCTTTTTCTTGGCGCCGCAGGAAAAAGCGCCCAGATCCCCCTTTACGTCTGGCTGCCGGACGCCATGGAAGGCCCCACGCCGGTCAGCGCTCTCATCCATGCCGCCACTATGGTCACGGCCGGAGTCTATATGATCGCCCGATCCGCTGCCATATACAGCCGGGCCGCTGACGCTCTGATCATTGTGGCCGTGATTGGCATTCTGACCGCCCTGCTGGCGGCGCTGATCGCATTGACTCAGAGCGATATCAAAAGAGTGCTGGCTTACTCTACCGTGAGCCAGTTGGGATACATGTTTCTGGCGCTGGGCGTAGGCGCCTTCGGGGCAGGCATCTTCCACCTCATGACCCATGCTTTTTTCAAGGCCCTGCTCTTTCTCGGCTCCGGCAGCGTCATCCTGGCCATGCACCACGAACAGAACATGTTTCGTATGGGAGGCCTGAAGAGGCATCTTCCGGTGACTTTCTGGACGATGTGGATCGCGACGGCCGCCATTGCCGGCGTGCCGCTGCTCTCCGGATTTTTCTCCAAGGATGAGATCCTCTGGCAGACCTTCAGCAACGGCTATCCCTTACTATGGGCCGTAGGCATTGCGGTCGCGGGGCTGACAGCCTTCTATATGGTGCGCCTGATGCTGCTCACCTTTCATGGCAAAGCCCATGAACCTCCAGCCTCAAGCCCCACAGACCATCACCACGCTCCCCGAGAGGCAGGCGGCCTGGTGAAAATTCCGCTGATCCTGCTGGCGGTTTTTTCGATCTTCGCCGGCTACCTGGGACTGCCGGCCTACCTGGGCGCGAACCGGCTGGAAGCTTTCCTGGAGCCTTCCTTTCAGCACAAATATGAGGCAGAAGTGTTGCACGCGGATGGGCCTCATGGACACGCAACTTCCACAGAGATTATTCTGACTTTCGCCGCCCTACTCGTGGTGCTCGTCGGCATCTTCCTGGCATGGAAGGCTTACGTTCAGAACCGTGATTTGCCACGACGGCTGGCGGCTCGCTTCTCCGGTCTTTACCACGTGCTTTTAAACAAGTTCTACGTCGATGAGTTGTACGACAAGACACTGGTCCATCCCACGCGGGACGGCGCCCGCAGTGTCTTGTGGAGAGCAGTCGATGTGAATGTGATCGACAGGATCGTCAATGGCACGGCCTCCACAATGCAGAGTTGGAGCGACATTGTTCGCCGCATCCAGAGCGGATATGTGCGCAGCTACGCCAGTTGGATTCTGGGGGGAGCAGTTCTGATATTCCTTTATTACTTTCTTGCCTCTTTTTAGCACGATGTTTGACAGCGGAAGTCTTCTCACCATCATCCTTCTGATCCCGGCCGTGGGAGCCGTCATCCTGGCTCTTCTGCCTTCCGCCGGCCATTCAGCGCTCAAGCTCTTGGCGATGGTCGTGACCGTCCTGGCCTTCCTTTGTTCTCTGCTCCTCTGGGCTGCATTTGATTCCGGCTCTGCTTCCATGCAGTTTGTGCAAGACGCTTCCTGGTTTGACGTGGGAAACGTTCATGTCCGCTATCTGGTTGGAATCGACGGCATCAGCCTTTTTTTGGTGCTCCTCACGACCTTCATCATGCCTCTGGCCGTGCTGGGGAGCTGGCATATCGAGGAAAAGCTCAAGTCATATCTGTTCTTTATGCTGCTGCTGGAAATCGGCATGCTGGGGGTCTTCATTTCCCTGGACCTGATCCTCTTTTATATCTTCTGGGAAGTCATGCTGATTCCGATGTACTTTCTGATCGGGATCTGGGGTGGAGGAGGGCGCATCTATGCGGCTGTCAAGTTCTTCCTTTACACCTTCTCGGCTTCCATTCTCATGCTCGCTGCCATCATCGCCCTTTACTTCTTTAATAACGCCGAAAGTTTCAACCTGCTCCAGATCACGGAGAGGCTGGCGGATGGGCGTATCGTCCTGTCCTCCACTGCCGAAATTCTGCTTTTTATGGCTTTCTTCCTGGCATTTGCCGTCAAAGTGCCGCTGTTCCCATTGCACACCTGGCTGCCGGACGCTCATGT
Source organism: Acidobacteriota bacterium (assembly GCA_050747825.1). Classification (GTDB taxonomy): domain Bacteria; phylum Acidobacteriota; class UBA6911; order RPQK01; family JBOGJG01; genus JBOGJG01. The sequence goes on from JBOGJG010000219.1 coordinate 6,010, forward strand.
GGAAGCGCCTACCGCCGGATCGGTTATCCTGGCCGGCATTCTTCTCAAGATGGGCACCTACGGGCTGCTGAGATTTTGCCTGCCCCTGTTTCCGGCGGCCTCGGTCCAACTGGCGCCGCTCATCAGTGTCCTCGCCGTTATCGGCATTATCTACGGCGCGTTGGTGGCTATGGTACAACCGGACGTGAAAAAGCTGGTGGCCTATTCCTCGGTCAGTCACCTGGGCTTCGTGGTACTCGGCATATTTGCCTTCAATCTCCAGTCCATCGAAGGGGCCACCTATCAAATGCTGAACCACGGACTCTCCACTGGGGCTCTCTTCCTGCTGGTGGGAATGATCTACGATCGGCGCCATACCCGGCTGATCGATGACTTTGGAGGCCTGGCCCACGTGATGCCGCGCTTTGCTCTCTTTTTTATGATCGTCACTCTGAGCAGCATTGGACTACCCGGCTTGAATGGGTTTGTGGGCGAAGTCTTGATCCTCCAGGGAACCTTCCTCGAAAGCGCCGCTTACGCAGCTTTCGCCGCCTCGGCCATGGTCCTGGGGGCGGTTTATATGCTGTGGATGTACCAGCGGGTTTTCATGGGGAGCATTACCCATGAGGCCAACCGGAGCCTGGCTGATCTGGGTTCGCGCGAAATCGCGATCCTTTTGCCGATCACGGTTATGTTGGTTTGGATGGGAATGTACTCCAGCAGCTTCCTGCGTGAGATGGATGCCTCGGTCCAGAAGGTCGTGGACCGAATCGAACAAGTACGCCAGTCTGAAATTTATCGAGTAGAAAACCGTGAATTTTGATTACCTGGCCTTCCTGCCTGAAATCATCCTCTCGGCCGCCGGCGTCCTTCTGATGGTGGTCATCCCCTACACGGATCGTCACTACCGGAGCCGAACCCTCGGATATGCAGCCCTGGCCGCCATAGCCATTTCGGTCATTCCGGTCCTTATCCAATGGAATGCTCTTGTGGAGACAGGGCCGGGCCTGGCGTTTTACGACACCATCTTTAGAGACCAGTTCGCCCAATTTTGCAAGCTGCTCTTTCTGTTTGCCAGCGGAGCCGTGATTCTGATTTCCATCCATTATCTGGAGAAAGACAGCCTTTTCTACGGCGAGTTTTTTACGCTCCTGCTCTTCGCCACGGTCGGAATGTGCGTGATGGCCAGCAGCGCCGATCTGATACTGACTTTCCTAGGACTGGAAATTCTGTCCATTTCCACCTACGTCCTGGCGAGCTTTCGCGAGCGGGAGGTCCGATCCACCGAATCGGCCTGGAAGTATTTCATCCTGGGGGCGTTTTCGACCGCTTTTCTGCTCTACGGCATTGCCTTCGTCTATGGAGCCACAGGCTCAACCAAATACCTGCAGATCGCCGGCCGGCTCTCTTTGAACCAGGACTACCCGCTCACCCTGCTGCTGGGGCTGGGGCTCATCATCGTTGGATTCGGATTCAAGGCGGCGCTGGCGCCTTTTCAGGTTTGGACTCCGGACGTCTACGAAGGCGCGCCTGTCCCCATTACGGCGCATCTGGCGGTCGGCTCCAAGGCCGCCGCATTCGTTGCCTTTCTGCGCGTGCTGTATCAGGTGCTCCCCGACCTCAGCGCCGACTGGCAGCTCATCCTGTGGGCTTCGGCGGCATTGACCATGTTCGTCGGAAACGTGGCGGCCCTGACTCAGAGCAACATCAAGCGAATGCTGGCCTATTCCTCCATTGCCCATGCCGGCTATCTGCTGGTGGGACTCAATGCCAACAATAAGCTCGGGGCGGAAAGCGTGCTCTTTTACCTGATCGCCTACGCCTTGATGACCCTCGGTGCTTTTGCCGTGGTGCAGGCTTATGGACGTTTGAATGAACGCTATGTGAACATCAACGACTACTCGGGGATGGGCTACCGCAATCCGTTTTTGAGCATTTCATTGTCCGTATTTCTAATCTCCATGGCGGGAATTCCGGCCACCGCGGGATTCATGGGCAAGCTCTTTCTTTTTGCGGCCGCTATCGAGAGCGAGATGTATGCGCTGGTGATACTGGGCCTCATCGCCTCAGCTATCGGAGTTTATTACTACCTGCGCGTGATTGTCCTCATGTACATGCAGCACCCGGAGGGCGAGGCAGCAACCGGACTCACCCTTCCCATGGCGGTTCGGATTGCGATTGTGATTATGTTGATCGGAACGTTTTACCTGGGCCTGTATCCGGGCCCTTTTTTAAGTCTGGCAAGTGAGGCTTCGAACTTTTGAAAGACATAAAAAAGAAATTGGAAGATCAGATTCGACGGCTGGAGCGCGAGCTTAGGGAAGAACTTCCTCAGGCCCTTAAAAAAGCGCTCGAGATGGGAGACCTGCGCGAAAACGCCGAATATCAGACAGCCAAGGAGCGGCAGTCATACGTGCAGGCCCAACTGGGCCACCTGCGGGAACGCCTCTCTAAGCTTTCCATGGTCAATCTCAATAAAATCCCCAGCGACAGGGTCTCTTACGGTTCCACGGTGGTGATTGTAGACCAGAATACCGGAAATGAAGTCACCTATCGGCTGGTCACCAGCGAGGAATCGGACGTCGAGAAGGGCCTGATTTCCACCACCTCACCCATCGGCAAGAGCCTCATGGGAAAGGAGGAAGGGGATGAGGTCGAGGCACAAACGCCTCGGGGAGTCAAGAAATACGAGATTGTGAAGCTGACGACGATTCACGAACAGACGTGACCGCTGGCCGCTGACCACTGGCCGCTGACCGCTGACCACTGACCGCTGACCATTGACCGCTGACCACTGACCGCTGACCACTGACCGCCACCGCGAGCGAAGCGAGCTTGCCACCCGCCACCTGCCACCGCGAGCGAAGCGAGCTGACCCCTGACCGCTGACCGCTGACCGCTGACCGCTGGCCGCCACCGCGAGCGAAGCGAGCTGACCCCTGACCGCTGACCGCTGACCACTGACCGCTGACCGCTGACCACTGGCCGCCACCGCGAGCGAAGCGAGCTTGCCACCCGCCACCCGCCACCGCGAGCGAAGCGAGCTTGCCACTGACCGCTGACCACTGACCGCTGACCGCTGACCGCTGGCC
>JBOGJG010000220.1:0-1849 GCA_050747825.1 Acidobacteriota bacterium
GCGCGGTCGGTCTTCTTTTGTGCCGGTGTTTCGCGTCGCGGCGCATTCAGCGCGCACGCCTATATTCACAAATAGAGAATGGGGCGGACGCTGATTTAATGGGCATCACATGCGACATGGTCCGCCCCACGGCGCGCTTCATGTATTGGCATTAGTCAACAATGGTGCGCTTCCCTTACAGATGGCAATTCGGTTACCCCAGCACAAGTGAGAAGAGCTTATTGGGGATAGTCGTTTTCTCGGCCTACCCAACGGAACTCGACGGCAATGTTGGGCCCGCGCAGTCTGGTCCGCCGTCGAGATGGTAACCGTCGATCTTCTGGACCTTTTTTTGTTCCCTTCGCTGGCCCGAATCTTGACACATCCACTCCCGGCGCAAGCTGGGCGATGTCGTCACGAGGTGGACAACATCATCGCACTTGCCACCAGGCAAGCTGAGGACCCTTGCTGTGGAGACGCGCCAGCTGCACGCAGAAAGCCTGTTGCGCGCACGCGCCTTAGTGCGGATAGTCCTCCTTGCCCACCAAAAGAGGTCCCCCGTCGATGTCCCTCTCTATGTACCAGGCGTCGGTCCCGGCCTTTCTCCAAATGTTGAATAGCCTCTCCGCGATCTTGGACAAAGCAGAGGCCTATGCCGGGAACCGCAAGATTGATCCGGAGGTGCTGCTCAATTACCGGCTTGCTCCTGATATGTTTCCGCTCGTTCGCCAGATCCAGATTGCAGCCGATCTCGCCAAGGGAGCCGCTGCGCGGCTCGCGGGTGTGGAGGTGCCGAGACATGACGACACTGAGAAGTCCTTTGCCGATCTCAAGGCGCGGATCACAAATACGGCGACATTCGTGCAATCCATCCAACCCAGTGACATTGACGGCTCTGAGGGTCGGGACATTACCCTAGCCCTTGGTGAACACACGATGAGTTTCAAAGGCCAGCCATATCTGGTGCATTTCGTGCTGCCCAACTTTTATTTCCACTGCACCACGGCCTACGACATCCTGCGGCACTGCGGTGGTGTACTGGGCAAACGGGATTTCATCGGAGCCATCTGAACAAGGCGCAAGGTACTGGATAAACGACCAGCCGACGCGTATTAGCTCGCTATTGCCGTCTGAACGGCGCATACTAAGAAATCACCCGGTAAGAGCGACAACGTGGCTGAGAGCCAGAAGACTCCCGCCTGCAACAATGGAGGGGGGAGCCGCCTCTCGAAACCCCCGACTCGACGTCTACGATCCTAAGACGCTAGCAGTGATGGACCAGGCGTTCGCCGCCATTTGGGCGATCACTCGTGGCCCTGTTCACGACTATGCGGATGATAGCGAGCTTAGAATTGCCGTCGGCCAAAAGCTTCTGAACCTGGTGGCCGACTGAGTGACCGATCCCATACGGTTCGGCAGCTCACTATAGAGAGCCTATTTCTCCAAGACCACTGACGGTCTCGCGGCGACGCTATCACTGCCTTACCGACCACCGCCACTATGTCGGCTTCCGGCACCTACCGGACAACCCAATGAGGCACCTCCAAGGCAGCAGCTGACCCTGTAAAAGGCTTGCCAACGCGGTACCGAAGTTATTGAGCACAGGATGGGCTAGCCGCCATACGCCATGGGACACTGCGCCTTAACCGGCTTTCTGCCTCCCCTAATAGGGGCTGCTGAGCCCTGCACCCCGCAGCCAAGTTCGAACATTAAATTGTTGGAGGCCCTCAACCAAGCTTCCCGCCATGCGTTGCGGCTACACAACGTATGGAGGAGATCATGTGTGACTATTCACTGGAAACGTATCGCAGCCGACCGGCGCAACTCGGCGAGAGATATGAGACACATCAGTTCCAGAGCCGCAGCATCG
>JBOGJG010000221.1:0-2759 GCA_050747825.1 Acidobacteriota bacterium
GCGGATCGTTTTGACCCTGTATCCGAAGCGATTCTGTCCTTCTTCCCGATGCCGACTCCCGGTCGGGAGAGTTCAACGGGCGCCGGTAACTTCCTTGGCGAATCCATCAATGAGTCCATCTCCCATCAGATCAACACGCGTCTGGATCATCAGTTGAGTCAGAATAGCAAGCTGTTCGTCCGCTTCACCCACCAGAAGACGGATGTCACCCAAATCGGCCTCAACAAAGATGCTCCTGGAACGGATCCTTTTTGGGCAGCCTTTCCGAATCTGATCAACGCCAATACGTCGGCCGGTTGGGATGTCACCGTTCGATCTTCTCTGCTTAGCCAGACCTATGTTACCTACACCAATCGGCCATGGCGTACCGTGAACCCGGGTTTCGGCCTGAGCTGGCCGCGTCAGTTAGGGCTAACAGGGGCGGATCCAGACGAGCACTTCCCGTATATCACCATCCCAGGCTACCAATCCCTGGGCCAACAAACTGGGAGAGCCAACCAGCACCACATGGATGCTTACAACCTCTCCCAGAAGGTCTCGTATGTCCGTGGGAGGCATAACCTCAAAACGGGAGTGGAGGTGATGCATTCAACGCCGAGCTTCAGGTTTCGTGGATCCCCCTCTGGCACGCTCAATTATGGTCCGATTGGTCCAGGCACTGGCGTGGCTGGCGGCAACGCCCTGGCGGCGTTCCTGCTAGGCTTTGTCAGCTCCGCCTCCATAGCCGATCAGCCGCAAAAGGACTTCACGACGACCTACTACTCCGTCTGGGTACAGGACGATTGGCGTGTCCGTCCGAACCTGACGCTCAATCTGGGCCTGCGTTGGGGGATGGATACCGCGGCGCGATTTGAGAACGATATTCTGTCCGGGTTTGATCCCGACGCCATCAACCCGGTGTCCAGTACGCCCGGAGTCGTTACGTTTGCCAGCACCGGCACGCATCCGGGGATTCTCTACGATACCGAGAGCAACTTCAGCCCGCGGCTCGGCTTTGCCTGGCAACCCTTTGGGAGTGGGACCAGGACCGTCATCCGAGGCGGTGGCGCCCTTATCTATGAAACACCAGTTCAGCAAGCAGCCGGTTCGTGGCAATCGCCCACCGCCGGGGAGGAGATCACAGCTCGCTTCAATTCAGGTGACAACGGCGTCACGCCGGCGTTCTATTTGCGAGACGGCTTTCCTCCCATCCCGCCTGGAGAACTCAAGAGCCCGGCTTTCGGGGCCGTGCCGGTTGGCGACAGTCCTCGCTTTGGCGTGACGTACTTTGATCCGGACGATCGGTTTCCTTACTCTTACCACACCAGCCTCGAAGTCCAACATGAGTTACCGACTCAAATAGTGGCAAGTATCGGATACATCGGCACATTCGGTCGGAACCTAAGACTGCACGGGCTTTCTGAGAACCAGCTTGAGCCAGAGCAATTTGGCCCAGGTGATGCCCAGGTGAGACGGCCCTACCCGCAGTTCTCCGATGTGACCCACCACAATGCGCCGATTGTAACGAGCAGTTATCATGGCATGGAACTAAAGGCACAAAAGCGTTTTTCAGACGGGTTCCAATTCAGTGCGAACTATGTGTGGTCCAAGATGCTTGATGATAGAAACTTCTTTCGCAGTGTTTACTTGCGCGAGCTCAACAGGGGACCGAGCGTGTCGGATTTACGACATCGCTTCGTATTCTCGGGTGTCTTCGAGATCCCTGCGGGCCCCGGGAAGCGCTTCCTGGAAACAGGGGTCCTCTCGCAGGTGTTGGGCGGCTGGTCGCTAGGAGCAATCGTGACCTTCCAGATGGGCCTCCCGCTCAAGATCGGCAATGCATTAGGGCCCGGTTGCAACTGTTTCGCTGATCAGGGAGTGGATCTCGTAGGTGACCCAAAGCTACCACGGGGTGAGCGATCGATGGATCGCTGGTTCAATACGGACGCCTTCGCACCTCCTCGAGAGAATCCTTATCGCTTTGGGACCGCTGGAAGCGGCGGCATGGTCTATGGGCCTGGTAGACGGGATTTCGATTTGTCGGTCTGGAAAAGCTTCAGGCTAGGTGAGCGCTACCGCCTTCACTTTCGGAGCGACCTCATTAATGTGCTAAACCATTCGAATCTATCGAATCCTGACATTACGTTAGGGAGTGGCGGTTTCGGTGGAATCTTCCAGAAGGTGGGTAATCGGCAGATCCAATTGGGCTTGAAGTTCGAGTTCTAAGGTAGCTCTAACTCCTCCTAAGTCGCCAGCGTCTGTGTGCCGCTCCAGAAGGAGCGCGTGAGCGTATGACCGTGGGCACCATGTTGGATGAGCGGTGCCGAACGTCGGGCGGTGATGGATGGACGTAGAGCGGCGTGAGCGCTGACACCTGGGCCGCGTTGAGGGTGCCCATGCGCATGCGCCCTTGGGTGTCGCGGAAAAGGTGCGACGGTGGCGGCCGGCCATACGTCGGTTCTGGCGGGACAAGCTCGAGATAAACACTAGTGCTCATGGTTCGCCAAAGCCGCGAGAAGCTGAAGCACATGCGGAAACCAGCGCTCACCCTTTTGTTTCTTGGAGTCTTGGCAGTTTCCAGTGGATGGCTACCTTTGCCGGGTGGAGGGCGGACCCATCATAGGCAGGAAAGCACGAGAGGCGAGCTCAGCCGACCCCCTAGAAACCCGGAGCGCTCGCTTGGCGTCGTGCCGGCGACCTTCCCAGGCCGCGGGTCACCGGGTGCCAGCGAGGTTGCGGTCGGTCTCGGACGCCCGAGCGCGATCTCACTTGACGGGGAG
>JBOGJG010000222.1:0-1487 GCA_050747825.1 Acidobacteriota bacterium
GGTCGTAACTTATCAGTCCCCCGCCGGTCGGCGGATCAACCTAACTGGCCAGCAGGAGGAAAAGCTCAAAGACCTGGAAGTATGGCCAAAAGATGAACAGGGAGGCGAGTACTGTTCGGTCTACCACGGGGAGCATGGCGGTCACTCTAGTTATGGCGACCAGGAGTTCGAGGATCTCCTGGCGAAACTGGGGTATAGGAGGGAAGAGAATGGATAGCATGACGGAGCAACTGAGAGAGGCGTGGGGCTGCCCGGTACAGTATCGGCGGGTGACATACAGCAGACGCCGGATTGATCCGGGCGCGAACTGGTACCCGGAATTGTCCCAGGCGCTGGGAGCCATGGTTGATGCCGGAGACGCCGCGGCTATCGAGGAGTGGGCGAATTCTCCGGTGTGGGACGAGATCGCTGTGGAAACCGCCATGAACGGAGATGTTGGAAGCTATGCAGATGATGTCCGTCAAGCCCTTCTGGAGCTTGCTGACAGTGTTGGAGGCGGGTGAAAAATAACCAAGACATCCGCCACCTGCGCGAGTGTCTGGGGGAAACCCAAAAGGAATTCGCTAGGCGGCTGGGAATCACCGAGCAATACGTGAGCTTGCTGGAGACGGGTCGGCGCCAACCCTCCCGTCACCTGGTCAAGCACATGGAAATGCTGCGCAGCCAGAAAAGGCGGCTGGCGTGAAGTGGCGCTGGTACATCTCAATCTCCGCTGTTGAGCAGTACATGGAGATTGCTGGACTGCGCGGCGAGCTCGAGGACACGAACCCCGATTTTATCCTCGCTCAGAACGCCCTGGGCGAGCTGAGTCTAACCGCAAAACCAGCCCCGACCGCCCAGACTCGATCGGGCGCTGAAATCTATCGGGGCAAGGTCACTATTCGGGGCCAGCGGAGGCGCATCGAGTGCACCGTGAATCCCTATCCCCGTGTCGAGGGAGACCTGCCGCAGCTCTTGAGGGTGCGACTGAAGTAGCCCGGAATTTCCCCGCCCCGCCTAGTAAGATAGGGGCTATGACAGTAGAGATTGGTCTCTCCTATCCGACCGGTGCCAACAGGACCAGAATCATCAGAGCGACGGCGCTCGTGACAGCCCACTTAGTTGCGCGTGGATAATCGGCAGTCCACAGCAAGTAAAGACCGATGGGCCAGATCGTCATAACGAAAAGGGCAACTACCCATCCCCTCCGGTTTTTCGCCTGCTTTCTACCGCAGTGGCGGCAAACTACAGCTCCATCCTTGATCTCTTCCGCGCAAAACGGACACGTTTTCATTTACCATCCCTCCATTTTCTTAGGTCGACTACTTGAGCCGCAGTCGGCGGAGCGCCTCTCCCTTTCAAAGCGCATCTCTTTTCCGTCGGATCAAAGCACTTACTCATGTGCAATATATGGCCGTACCCAGCCTGGCAAGGACGAGGCGCTCATATCTGTGGAAAGTTTAGGGAAAGACCGCCTCCCCAGGCGTAAATTTCCCGTTATCCAAACT
>JBOGJG010000223.1:0-1818 GCA_050747825.1 Acidobacteriota bacterium
CTTCAGATCCCATTCGACGAAGGACATCGCGATCTTGTCCGGAAACCAGGACAGACCCTTGTCGAACCGGGCGCCTGCGATCTCGATGGGCTTGTAGCCTCCGCGAGGCGGCGTGGCGTGTGGATCCCAACCGGAGCGGTCCTTGTGCGGCCCGCTGAGGAGGTTCCCGGTCCGCGACCAAGGCAGATCGCTCAAGGAATCGAAAGCGGGCGTTGCCGCCTGCTCGCGCGCTTCCGTCTCCAGTTTGCGCGCCTCGGCCGACCTCAGCGCTCTTCGCTGCCGGTCCGCCTCCGATGGCTCGATTGTCTCCCATGGAAGCACTCCCACCCGATGCGCCCACGCGTCGTAAAGCGAGGCGAGCCGCTCGACTTTGCCGGCTTCCTGGGTGGCGAGGTCATTGGTTTCGGTCCGGTCCGCCTCCATGTCGTAGAGCTCCCAGGGCTGGGTGTAACGTGAGACGATCTTCCACTTGCCCTGGCGGACGGCCCGGTTGCCGTCGTGTTCCCAGAAGAGGGTCCGGTCGGCCAGGGTTTTGTTCTCGAACACCGGCGCGAGGCTGATTCCTTCCATGGCGGTGATTTTGTTTCCCGCGAAGTCCTTCGGATACGTTGCGCCCGCGAGGTCCACGCAGGTCGCCATGATGTCCATGACTTGGCCGATGTAGTGGCTGATGCGCCCCCTGCCGATGGTGCGTGGCCAGTGCGCGATGAGGGGCGTGGCGATGGCTCCTTCGTGCGTCCAGTGTTTCGACGTGCGGAAGGGCGTCACGCTGACGTTGGCCCACGCCTGGCCATACGACGTCCAGGTGTCGGCGGGTCCTGGATAGATCCTGGGATCGTTGCCGAAGCGCATCCTGGCCCCGCCGGGAGCGGTCGCGGGCGCCCAGCTATGAGGCTGTGGGCGCGGCCCCAGCCCCTCGGCACTGGCGCCGTTGTCCGAGAGGAAGAGAATCAGCGTGTCGTCGAGGCGGTGCTGGCGCTCGAGCTCCGCGACGATCCGGCCAATCCCGTCGTCCATTCGTTCGATCATCGCGGCGTGGACCGCCATCCGATGCGCCTCCCAGTCCGCGTGCTCGACGGTCTCCCACGCGCCGGCCTTGAAATCCTTCGCCGACAGCTTCCAGCCCGCGCCGACGAGCCCCGACTCCTGCAACCGGCGGAATCGCTGCGCCCGGATTCGATCCCAGCCGCGACGGTAGATCGCTTTATATTTGGCGACGTATTCGGCGGGAGCGTGCAGCGGCCAATGCGGAGCGGTATAGGCCACATAGAGGAAGAAGGGTCGCTCGCTCCCTCCCATCTCTTTCACGAATTTCACCGCGTTGTCGCTGACCGCGTGCGTGAAGTAATAGTCGCGCCCGTGGGGCGAAATCGACTCGTTGCCCTCGGTGAGAGTCACCGGATCGTAGAAGCTGCCGATGGCGTGAATGATCCCGTAGAACCGATCGAAGCCGCGCTGAAGCGGCCAATTGCCCTTGTCGGTCTCTGCGGTCACGGGCAGGGCGAAGAGCTTGCCGTTTTTATCCGGGGGGCCGTCGGGCACTGGAGTCAGGTGCCATTTTCCCGACATCGCGGTCTGATAGCCGGCGCTCCGGAGCACCTCCGCGATGGTGACCACGTTGCGCGACAAATCTCGCTGGTGTTGCGGCAGGTGCGAGGTGTTCACCATGTGCGGAATGCCGGTCTGGGGCGGATAAAGGCCGGTCATGAGGCTGACGCGCGTCGGGCAACAGCGCGGATTGTTATAGAACTGGGAGAAGCGCAGGCCTCCGGCCGCCAGCCGATCGAGGTGGGGCGTCTGGATTTCCGCCCCGTATGG
>JBOGJG010000224.1:0-19268 GCA_050747825.1 Acidobacteriota bacterium
GAACTGAAGCCGGTGACAGCGAGATGACACGGAAGCAGCAGCGGTCTGGGTGGTGGGGGGTCGGTGGGTGTTCGGGGCTGGGAGGCGTCGTTCGCCTAACCAGTCGCTGCAGTTGACGGCCCCCAAACGGTCTATGCCTTGTGAGAGGAAGTGATGCAACCGTGATTTGTGACGTCTGTGGAAGAAAGGGTGCCAGGATTCGTCATGTCACGCGAAGCTACGGTCGGGGGAAGGATAGGTTCCTGATTGAAGGAGTTCCACTGGTGACCTGCTCGAAGGCCGTTGGGATCTTGTCCACTTCAGAGTCCTGCTGGAGGTAGTCGAATGGGATGCCCCAGGCCTTCAGGGTCGGTTCGGTCAATAGGGCTACTGAGTCGATTTCCGGGCGGCTGAGCCATTCCGCAGTTAAGCTGGGAGCTGCTGCGATGATGCCACCGGGAATGCCCATGTTCGCCTACACCTCTGAGGAGGAGACGGTCATCCAGATCCAGGGCACAGGGCCTTGGGGAATCACGTTTCTCGACCCGGCGGACGACCCCATGAAAAAGTAAGTTGCAAAGAGGCAGGGGCGCTTATTCTCCGAAGCAGTAGAGCTGGCCGTCGTTGGAGCCGATGACGAGGTGGTCTGAGACGATGGCGGGGGAGGCGGTGATGGCGGCTCCGGCGTTGAACTCCCACACTTTGGCGCCATCGGCCAGGTCCAAGACGTACAGGCGTCCGTCATTGGACCCCACATAGACGCGGCCCCCCGCCAGGGCGGGAGACGAGTCCACGCGGGCACGGGTGGCGAAGGTCCAGAGGGACTTTCCGCTGGAGGCGTCCAGGCAGTGGACGAAGCGGTCTCGGCCGCCGATCACGATCTTGCCGTCCGCCACCGCCGCCGAAGAGTAAAAGGGGAAATTGCGCTGCGGGTGGGTGTATCTCCAGAGGGTGGAGCGGGCCTTCAGGTCCATCCCCAGCACTTCGTTTTCGAAGGTCCCGAAGAAAGCCAACCCACCGGCCAGCGCGGGGGAGGCTCCGGTGTAGGCGCCCGAATCAATCGCAAACAACTGCCGGCCATCAGAGATTCGGATGGCACGGAAGAGGGCGTCACAGCCGGCGATGTAAGTCATTCCGGCGGCGATGGCTGCAGTCGAGTGCACGGGCCCTTCGGCCCGCACTTTCCACAAAAGCCTCCCGTCGCGTGCGGAAAGCGCGTACAGGTGTTCGTCATAGGACCCGATTACCACGCTGTCACCCGTCACGACGGGGGAAGCCTTGATTTCGCTCTCCGTCTGGTAAGTCCATAGACGCTTGCCGGTGTGGGCCTCAACCGCATGCACCACCCCGGCCAGATCGCCGATATAGACGGCGCTTCCGGCCACTGCCGGTGAGGATTCCCCGATGGGGGCGCCGGCGTCATAGGCCCAGCGGAGACTCCCGTCGGCCAGGTCCAGCGCGACCAGCTTTCCGGAATGGGAGGCTGCGTAGACTAACCCCTGGACGATGGCGGCGGAAGAATCGATAGGCTCTCCGAGATCGTAGGTCCAATGCAGGTTCAGGGCAGCAGGGAGGGCTGTGGTGGACAGGCCCGTGAGAGCCGGGTTGCCGCGAAACTGCGGCCAGTCGGAGGAGGCGGCCGACGGGCCGGCGGCCCAGGTGACAAATCCGAGGATTCCAATCAGTAGCGGTCCTATGGAAGAAAGAAAGTATTGGGCCAACGAATCACACGAATCGACTCGCGTTATTCGTTGGCCCCACTCTGCTTTCATTCTCCCTCGGCCAGCGCGTAGAGTCGATTTCGGGTGGCGATAAAAAGCGCGCCGTTGGCAGGCACGGGCGTCGAATAGACCGAGCTGCCCATGTTCATTTCGCCGATCACCTTGAGCTCGCGGCCGGCCTCCAGGACCACCACGTCTCCGTCCTCATCTCCCAGGTAAACCTTGCCGTCGACCACCATGGGAGATCCCCAGATGGCGGCAAAGGCGTCGTGGACCCAGGCGACTTCTCCCGTCCTGGCATCCAGGCAGTGAAAGAAACCGCTGAAATCGGGATAGTACACCAGACCCTCGTGAACGGCCGCCGTTGAGATGGAGCGGCGGATCTTGTCGTAATGCCAGACCCTGCCGGTCTCGGTGAGATCTCCGCTTTTGGACGGATCGATGCAGTAGAGATGCCCGACTCCCTCGCCATGTTCGGGGTCCTGGCCGTTGGCGATGTAAACCAGTCCGTCCTGGATGACAGGAGTGGCGATAACATTGTTGCGGTTTCTGGGCCAGACCGACTCTTTGGGATTGGTGTCAAATTCCCACAAGCGTTTGCCTGTCAGCGCCTCGTAGCCCCGCACCCACCCGTCGCCCATCCCCATGATCATCTGGGTGACCCCGTCGATGTCAGCCACAGCCGCAGCCGACCACTGCCCATGCAGGATATTCTCCCCGGCGGCGGTGTCCTCCCAGACCAGTTCGCCGGTGTGCTTGTTCAAGGCGATGATATCCGGAGCATTGGGGGAAGGGATGTTGACGTGGCTTTCATCCTGTCCATTGGAGGTGTTGATGTAAAGCAGGTCGCCGAAGCTGACTGGGGAGCAGTTGGACATGTTGTGGGGGAAGGAGCCCACTTCCTCCATCATGTCCAAAACCCAGGCCTCCTTGTAGCCTGCCGCGCCCTCCTGGTCCGGACCTGTCAGCTCGAGACAGACCACTTCGGAGCGATTGGTCACGTAGTAGAGGCGCTTTTCCTGTACCAGCGGCGAGGAGCAAACTCCCTGGTAGGGCCAGTCATTCACGCGACCCGAGGCGAGCTTTTCCGAAGTCCTCTGCCACAGAAATCTTCCGTCCGATTCCCGGAAAGCCATCAGAACGCCCCTGTCTCCCGGCTCATCCGGATTGCGGACCGCTTCGTTGTTGGTCCCGGCGAAAACCATTCCGTTGCTGACGACCGGGTTGCCATAGCTCTGAGAGCCGAGATCGCCGACCCATTTCACGTTTTTCCCAGACGCGACGTCCCAGGTAGTGGGGATCCCCTTCATGCTGGAGACCATGTTCCGATAGGCAGTCCCGCCCCACATGGGCCAGTCGCTGCGAGCGTCATTAGGCCCAGCGGCGAAGCCCCACCGGGGCCGAAGAAAAGCTCCCGAGACCAGAAGAGGCGTGGACTGGAGAAAGCGTCGGCGGCTTAAGGTTTTCCTGCTCATTGATTTGGTCTCACTTCCAGATTATCAAAGTAAATTTCAAAAGACGCGTGGGCATAGATTCCCGGACTGCCCACTCGATTGGGGATCGGGTCGATTCTTTCGATCAGCCACTCGCCAGGTTCCTCCTGATCGGCTCGCCAGGCCTTGCCGAGCGTCCGGACCTTCCCGTCGTCCTCCAGATTTTCGACCCGCAGCTTCAGCCGATACCAGGTGTCGGGCTCCCAGGCAAAGGGGACGGCCACGGTCCGCTGAGTTTCCGGCTGCCAGGGCTGCAGCTCAAGGCGCTGGTGGTTACCGAAAAGGACAAGGGCATAGCGCTGGACCATCACTCCGGCGTCTCCCATCTGGCGGCGGCGCTGCTGGGCGCGGACGTCAACCTGTACCGTGTAATCCGACCAGTCAGGTGGTCCCAGGTAGGTTCTGGCGCGCTGCGTGAAAGGATTATCGGAGAGCTTCACCAGCACTTTCTGTTCTTCGACTTCCCGGACCTGGTACTTTCCGGTGGCATTGATCCAATGGGGTGGAGGGGGACCGCCGGAAAGGTTCTCAAAATCTTCCCTCCAGGGCAGGGCTGGAATGACTCTCACCCGGGCTGTTCCCTGGACACCTTCGACCGACGCCTCGATCATCCCGGCCTGGGCCGCCTGTTGAGCGGACGCGCTAAAGAATCCTTCGGCTGAGACCTCGCCATCGAGGCCTTTCAGAGTCCATGAAACGGCTTCGGCTTTGCGCAGGAAGCGTCCCTGGGGGTCGTAAAGCCTGACTTCGAGCGGCACCGACTGCCCGGGAGTGACTAGCAGCTCGCCCGGCACGACCAGCAGGCTGGCTACAGGGCCGTTTCCGTTTGATTTGAGAAGGTCCAACGGCGCCGGCGCCGCGGAATCCGCTGCTTTTTTCGTCCCGAGAGCGTAAAGGGCCGAGGTGGTAGCCAGATAGACTCGCCCGTCGGAGACAGCCACATTTCCAATGATGGGCTCCGGTTCCGCTTCGCTTCCCATCCAGACCTCGCTCAGCACCTGGCAGTTGTCGCGGCCCGGCTTGAGAATGAAGAAGCGGCCGTTTTGGCTTCCCACGTAGAGTTTTCCGTCTGCCAGGACGGGCGAGGCCTTTTGAATGGTCCCCAGGCTTTCGGTCCAGAGACGGGTCCCAGTCTCCAGATCCCAGGCCGCCAGTTTGGCGCTGTTGTCGATCTGATAAATCCGGTCCTCGTGAATGACCGGAGAGGAGAATCCGGCAGCGAACCCGTTCACTCTCCATTTTATGTGTTCCGGACTCACTGCGCCCCGAGCGGCGGCATCGAAGGCGGAAATCATTCCCATTTCGCTGGTGTCGATATTCTCCTCACTGTGGCTGGCAAAAGCGGTTGTGCCGTGCAACACGGCGCCGGTATTGAGCCCCCGCTTGCTGATCTCGTAGCGCCACAGCGGCTCGCCCGTCCCCAGCTTGAGAGCGTGCAGGGCTCCGTCGCCTCCTCCGGCGATCAACTGGGGTATGTCGTTGATCACGGTGATGGTGGGCGGTGAGTAAGTGGTGTCGTAAGGACGCCGTGCCGGAGAGCTTACCCAAACCAGGTCGCTGCTTGACTTGTCGAAGGCAAAGAAGCGATGTCCTCCCATAGCCTGATCACCCCAGCCTGAGTTGAGGCCGCTGACAATGACCAGGTTTCCCTCGACTACGGGAGAGACGGTTCGGCCGCCATGGGTTGTGATCAGGCCGAATTCCTCTGCCAGCGAGCGCTGCCAGAGAAGCTTTCCATCAGCCGTGAGGGCCAGCAGGGTCCCGCCCACCCCAAAAGCATAGATATTCCCCTCGGCGGGATCTCCGGCCGGAGAAGCCCAACCCACACGGTGGGCGGGCACATCGCTCTGAAAGACATTGAAGCGATGCTCCCACAGAAGCTCTCCGCTATCCGCATCGAAGCACATGACCCTTTCCTGAAGCGTTTCGCCTTTGCCGGCGGCGTTTTGAAGGAAGACGCGATTCCCCATGACAATGGGGCTGGAGCGTGCCCCATAAGGCGCCCTCCAGGCCAGGTTTTTGCCCTCAGGAGACCAGGTTTCGGGCAGGCCCGTTTCGGGAGAAGTTCCGTCCCTGTTGGGACCCCTCAGTTCGGCCCAGTCTCCGGCCGGAAGTAGGGCTGAAGCCAGCCAGCACTGCAGTAAGAATTGTAGGGTTTTTCGTGGAATCACGTTGAATAGTCTAGCACAGCGGGTTTGTGGCCAACGAATCACACGAATCAGGCCAATCAGACTCGCGTGATTGGTGTGATTCGTTGGCTTGACCAGAAATCTGATAGACTAATGCCCCATTGTGGCTCTAGCTTTATTAGCTTCCGCTTTCTTGGTGCTTCTGATAACCGGGTATCGTCTCTACGGCGGTTTCGTCGCCCGCCAGTTTGCCGTGGATGACGGCAACCAAACGCCTGCTCATAAGATGAATGACGGGATTGACTACGTGCCCACCCGGCCCTTCTATCTTTTCGGACAGCACTTCTCGGCCATTGCCGCCGCAGGTCCCATTGCAGGTCCCATTCTTGCCGTCCAGCTCTTCGGCTGGCTTCCGGCGCTGTTATGGATCAGCCTAGGCGTGATCCTGATCGGCGCGGTTCACGATTTTTCGAGTCTGGCCGCCTCAGTGCGCCATGGCGCGCGTTCGATAGCCGATATCGCCCGCGAAAACCTGGGAGGCCGCGCCGGCCTGGCCATGCTGGTCTTTATCTGGATCGCTCTGATTTACGTGATCATCGCTTTCGCCGACATCACGGCCGGGAGCTTCGTCACCGCGACCGAGGAACTGCAGGCGGTCGAAGTCACGTTCAACCCCGGCGGGGCCGTGGCAGCGGCCAGCATCATGTATCTCTCCCTGGCCGTCATCATGGGACTGGTGCAGCGCTTCCTCAATCCGCCCCTCTGGCTGGTGACGGTCATCTTTGTCCCTGCGTCGCTGGGAGCGGCCTGGACCGGGACGCTGATCTCCAACGTATTCGTCCTGGATGTTAAAACCTGGGCCGTCCTGATCATCTTGTACTGCGGCGTTGCCTCCATGGTGCCCGTGTGGTCGCTGCTGCAGCCGCGCGGCTATCTGGGTGGATTTATTCTTTACTTCGCCCTGGGGCTGGGTGTGATCGGCGTTTTCTTCGGCGGTTATGAAGTCAAACAGGCGGCCTTCAAAGGCTGGGAAGTGGCCGGGATGACCGGCTCGCTATTCCCCTTTCTATTCGTGACCATTGCCTGCGGCGCCTGCTCCGGTTTTCATGGGCTGGTCTGTTCCGGCACGACTTCCAAGCAGGTGGAGCGGGAATCCCACATGCAGCCCGTGGGGTACGGCGCAATGCTCGCCGAGGGCTTTGTGGCCCTGATCGCCATGGTGACGATCATGATCCTTTCCCAGGAGGAGATCCAAGGTCTCAACCCGGGCACGATTTACGGAAACGGCATCGGCCGGTTCATGACCCTTTTGATCGGGCCGGAAAACCTGCATTTTGCCATCACCTTTGGAGCGATGGCCTTCTCGACCTTCGTCTTCGACACGCTGGACGTCTCGACCCGTCTGGGACGCTACATCGTCCAGGAGGTGACCGGATGGAGAGGGCGATTGGGCGCTTTGATAGGCACGGGCGCCACCATGGGCGCTCCACTCTATGTGTTGGCCGTGGCTCCGGAGGGCTCCTGGATCGGCTTCTGGACGCTCTTCGGTGCTTCAAACCAGCTCCTGGCGGCATTGACGCTGCTCTCCATCACGGTCTGGCTGTACCGTTCACGGCGACGAATCGCCTTTACGCTCTTTCCTATGATTTTTGTCCTGACGATCACGCTCTGGTCGCTCTCGAAGCTGATGGTGGCCAACTGGCAGGTTGCCGTTGGAGTTGACCTGGCCCTCATCAACAGTCTGGCCTCAGGCGTCCTGATTCTGCTGGCGCTCTTTCTGGCGGCCACGGCGCTGCTTAAGCTGCGAAGCGAACGCCGGGCGATCCTGGCGCTGGAGTCACCCTAGTTATGGGCAGGAGGTCTCGCCGTGTCCCGCTGCACACCAGGATCTTACTGGGTCTGGTGGTCGGTGCTCTTGCCGGGGGTGTTCTCAGGGGCTTTTTGGGTGAAGATTCTCCGGGCCTGGTCTGGTTCGTGGACAACGTCACCGATCCGGTCGGCCAGTTGTTTCTGCGGCTGCTTTTAATGATCGTAGTTCCGCTGGTGTTCTCGGCGCTCGTCATCGGCGTGGCCGGAATAGGGGATATTCGAAAGCTGGGCCGTGTGGGGCTCAAGTCTTTCGTTTATACCCTCGTGCTTTCCGCTATTTCGGTCTTTATTGGACTGACATTGGCTAATACGATTCTTCCCGGAACGCGCGTCGATGCGGATACACGCGCAGAGTTGATGGCCCGCTACGGGACCAGGGCGGAAGCAACGGCGACCCAAGCCATCCAGACGGCCTCGGATACTCCCCTGATGGCGGTGGTCAAGACTATCGTACCCATCAATCCACTCGAGTCCGCTGCGCGGCCCACTCCCGACATGCTCGGCCTGATGTTTTTCGCTCTCATGTTTGGAGTCGCGCTGACCCTCATCACACCTGAGAGCGCAGCCTCTGTCGTGACCTTCTTCACTGGCATCTATGAGGCGGTTGCAAAGCTGATCGGCCTCATTATGAGAATCGCCCCGGTCGCAGTGGCTGCTCTGCTGTTTACGATGACGGCCCGGTTCGGATTTTCTTTCCTGATCAGTTTGGGCTGGTTTGTGGCCACCGTGCTGCTGGGTCTGGGCCTGCACATGTTCGTGGTCTATTCGATCTCGGTAAAGTTCCTGTCGGGGATTCCGCCGATGGAGTTTTTTCGTCGCGTAAAAACGGTGATGATTACGGCCTTTTCGACGAGTTCCTCGAACGCCACTCTGCCGACCGCCCTGCGTGTTTCTGAAGAGAACCTGGGCGTGCCCCGGGCCATCAACTCATTCGTCTTAACTGTTGGGGCGACCGCCAATCAAAACGGGACCGCTCTGTATGAAGGCGTAACCGTGCTCTTCCTGGCGCAGCTCGCAGGCGTTGAATTGACTCTGGCGCAGCAGTTAGTGGTCGTCTACATGGCGATTCTGGGTGGCATCGGTACGGCCGGCGTTCCCTCGGGATCGATTCCCTTTATCGTGGTTGTCCTGGCCATGGTGGGCGTAAACCCTGCGCTGATCGCCGTCATCATCGGCATCGACCGCATCCTCGACATGTGCCGCACCACATTGAACGTGGTGGGCGACATTACCGCCGCCACCTACGTAGCCAAATCGGAAGGCTCGCAGCTCCTCCCGCCTATCGCCGAAGAAGCCGCCTGATGACCCGACTGCCTGATTTTCCCGCAAACCCAGCTTGAGGGGATTGTTGCCGCAGGCCGTCAAGACAGGACGTCTTGGAGCGCCTTTCGAAACGAAGGGGGATCAATGGCAGGATAGCGGTAGAGCTGGGGCTGGATGGACTCAAAATACTCTCTTAACTGCCACGGGTCGATCAGCCCTCTGCCAATCATCTGATCAACGTCATCGAGATCTTGAGAGTGGCTTCTTTCGACCTTGGCTAAAGCCTGCGCGTATAGATCATAATGATAAAACGAAATTTTACTCTCCCGTTCGATGAAGAGGCTTCGGTTTTCCCAGCCCGGCAGTTCCGGAATGAAATCGGCAGGCGAGGCGAGTTCCACATTGATTTGCAGCGACTCTTTCAGGCGAGGAAGGGCTCGGAAGAGCGGATCGCTGTCGGGGACGAAGTAAATGTCAACATCAATGGTAGTCGAGCGCCAGCCCATCAAAACGGCCGTGGCGCCGCCGGTGAAATACAGCCGGGTCTCCTGTGGCGCTTCCCTGCCCAGGAGCCGCATGAAGCGGCGGATTCTATCGGCACCGGCTAGCTGGCGCATTCCAGGGCACGCTCGAAACTGACCAGCCGTCGCAGGAGGGCGTTATATCTGGAGTGAGCTCCGTCCGAATCGGATTGGGAAAGCTTTTCATAGAGGCGCAACTCCGGCGAGGGGATTGCGTTTTCCGGAACCGGAAGTCCGGAACGGCGCAGGCGCCGAGCCCCGATGGAAACCAGAAGAGCCGGAATCGACTCCACACCTTTTGCCAGGTCGCCAATCCCAGCCTCAATGAAGTCGCTGCCTGGTAAAGACTTCGTACGCATATGCTCATGTTAGCACGGCATTAGAAATGCGCTAGAACCGCTTGGAAGTCACGGCCGGTATCCTTGCGGGAGAACGAGCTGGTTGGCCTTTTCTCCGTCCTTTTGTGGTGAGATTTCAGAATCCCAGGCAGGCGGCGGCAGCTTGCCCTCCGTGTACAGGGATTCAATCGGTTGCCATACGCAATCGACTCGACTGTTGAAGAGGTCGCCGATCAGCAGGTCGGTGACTGTTCCTCTCAAGTGAGGGTAGGAGCGGACGAAGCGACCGAAACTGAACCCATCGTAGTACTCGCAAACCAGCCGGCGCATTCGGTCCACACCTTCGTTAAAGGCCGGGCCCCACTTTCCAAGCTGAGCGGCCGAAAGGTCCCCCTGGCGCAGGCCCTGGACGATCGTGTCGGCTGCCATTTCCCCGGAACGCAGGGCCAGCAGCACTCCCGAGGAGTACAACGGGTCCAGGAACCCAAAGGCGTCGCCGACCAGCACCCACCCCTCGCCCGCCACCTGCTTCGCCCGGTAGGAATAGTCCTTGGTGGCAAAGTATCCGGTGACGGGCCGACCGGCAGAAACACGCTGCTTCAGGACGGGGCAGCGCTCCACTTCCTCGAGGTAGGTCTGCTCGTGACTATTTCCATTTTTGAAGAGATAGTTGAAGGGTGCCACCACGCCCACGCTGACACGGTTGCCGTGCAGTGGAATGTACCAGAACCAGCCCTGGCGGTTGCCGTTCTGCAGGACGAGCGTAGCGCCTTCGTCCCGGCCCGTCTCGCGAGAGGCCCCTTCCCAGTAAGTCCAGATGGCTCCCTTGTTCAGCATCGGGTCCCAAATGCGCAGTCTGAACTTGTTCATCAGCAGACTGGACTGGCCGCTGGCGTCCACGACCACCTGGGCCCTGACTTCCTGCTGCCAGCCATCCGCAAGTTGAATCCGCACCCCCACCGCCCGGTCGTCTTCGAACAGAACATCTCGCACACGCACCCCTTCATGGGCCTCTACGCCGCGCTCCCGGGCATTTTCCAGCATCATCGTATCGAACTCGCTGCGCACCACCTGCCAGGTCTGCGAGCTTTCATGGGGTTTGTTGTCCCAGAAGTAGAAGGGTGCGGACTCTTTGCCGCTGGAAGTGACGAACTGCACGCTGTATTTCTTGACGAAGTGGCTCTTCCTGAGCTTCTCGATCATTCCCAGGCGCTTGAGCACCCAGTAGGTCTCAGGGATGAGCGACTCGCCGATGTGAAAGCGCGGAAAGAGCTCGCGTTCGTAGAGCTGCACGCGATAGCCCTGTTCTGCAATGAGGGTGGAAACAGTGGAACCTGCCGGCCCGCCGCCGATCACGATAACGTCTGTGTCGATCGAGGAATTGGATTTCAGCATAACCGTCTTGTCGGGTGGATATTATACAGGACCGTCCAGACTTCATTGATTACACCATTGTTGACTCCCTTCTGGGCAGGGGCTTCCGCAGGGGCTTCCATGGAGTCAAAGCCGGACCCAGCGCCGCGCTTTCATTTCGAAGCGGGGCAGGCTGCCCGGCGGGACGATCGAGACCGGAATGCGCAGAGCCAGGGCCGTGTTCAGGGCCTTTTGCAGCCTTTCGGACAGCGACTCCGAGTCATTCAGGTCCGACCGGGGTTCGACCTGAATGTGCAATTCCGGAAGGGAGCGTCGCGTATCAATTTCGACGCGATATTCTCCCGCTCCCTCACAGGCCCGCACGATTTCGTCTACGGCGCTCGGATAAAGATTCACGCCTCGCACGATGACCATCTCGTCCGTCCGTGCCAGTATTCCGCCCTGCAGCGCCAGTTCCCGGCTCCCGCATTCGCAAGCCTGGCGCGGCCCCGGACTCACCAAGTCGCCGGTCCGGTAGCGCAGGAGCGGAGACCCGGTGCGGCCAAGGTTCGATAGCACGAGCTCTCCCGTCTGCCCCGGAGCGACAGGCCGTCCGTCCTGGGGATCGACTACCTCGGGAATGTAATCGGACTCCAGGATATGAAGCCGGTCTCGGATCTTTGAGCATTGGTAGCTGACCGGACCGATTTCCGTCATCCCGTGGTGGTCGATGACGCGAGCCCCGGTCCAGAGCGTCTCGATACGCGCCCGAACACCCGGGAGACTGCCGCCGGGTTCGCCCGCCACAAAGATCATCCTGACGCTGGTTTCCGCCAGGTCCACTTGTTCTTCACTTGCCACTTCCGCCAGCCGCAGCGCGTAAGTGGGAGTGCAGAAGAGCAGGGTCACGCCGTTGTCTCTGATCATGCCCAGGCGCGCGGCGCTGCTCAGCCCGCCGCCTGGAATGCACAGGCAGCCCAGCCTGATCGCCGATTCAAAAGCAGTCCAGAATCCCAGAAAAGGAGCGAAGGAAAAAGCAAAGAAGAGGCGATCCTCGGGCCTGACGCTTCCAGCTTCAAGGACCTGGCGCCAGCAATCCAGCATCCAGTCCCAGCTTTGCTGCGTATCCAGCCAGCGCAGCGGCAAGCCGCTGGTGGCGCTGGTCTGGCTCAGCCGCTTATACTGCTCCAAAGGATACGTGAGATTTGACCCATAAGGGGGATGGAGGCGCTGGTCCTCGACCAGTTCCTGCTTCGAGGTAAAAGGCATTGCCAATTGAAAGGATTGCAGGGACGAGATGTGCGGTCGAATCCGGGCGGACCGAAATCGGCCGGAGTAAAAGCGGTTTTCCGGAATGAGTGCCGCCAGGAGGGCACGGAGCTTTTCAAGTTGGTTTCGTTCGATTTCTTGGCGAGTGTTGAAGCGGGGGTTACTCATCAGAAATTCAATCCGGGAGGTCAGCTCGCAGGGATCGAACGCGTTCCGCGGCGGACGCCCCAGCTGGGCAGGGCCCGATCCAACACTTCCCGCGGAGCCGCTTCGATGCCAGCCGCAATCTTCTTTGGAATGGGAACCGGTTTCATTTGGCCGCTGGTCTTATCGCGAGTCACGCAGACTGCTACGAGCGCGCCGCAGGCCACCTCCCGGGCGGGCGTTTCGTTGAGCTTGCGGAAAATGAAGGTGAAGGTAATGGACTTCTGCCCTTTTTCGCGCACCAGAAGGTGAATCTCGACTTCATCTTCAAACTGCAATGGGTACTTGTAGTCGCATTCCGCGTGGACTCGGGGCCAGCCAATCGACTTATGCGAGCTTCTCGGGTGTTTCAGTTCTCGGAAAAATGCAGATTCGGCGGACTCCATCAGGCGGAAGAAATTGGAAAAGTGCATGATCCCGCCCATGTCGGTTTCGAAGAACTCCACGCGGTGAGTCAGCTTGAATTCATAGGGCATGGTGGTCACTCCTCACTGGGCATCCGTCTCTCGTGATTCTTTGGCGGCAGGATTTCGACAACTTCCGCCAGGGTCTTATCAGATGGAGTCAGCAGCCTGTTGCGGCGTCCGTAAAGGAGCTGTGAACCGCTCAGTTCGAGCGCTTCGCCAAGCAGCGCGTCCGACAGGAGCTGAAAATATGCCATCGGCCGGCTCAAGTACTGGATGCCGAGGTCGCGAAGCACTCTTCCCAAGGGAATCTTTTCTCCTCCAATCAGCTTCCGAGCCTCAGCCGAGAGATGTTCCAGGTGAATCCGGATGGCGCCGAACTCCACAGGTGACTGGGCGCCATTAGGGATCAGAACGACCTGACGCAAAACTACCCCATCCGAAATCTTGCGGTTCAAGACTTTAATACGAACTTCCTCCCCGTAAGCCGCTTCCAGTCTTGAAGTCATGCTCTGCCGGTGAACCAGCAGGCTGCGCTGGGGTTCGGGAATGCTGCTGTCCGTGACCGGGACGACTGGCGGAAGAGGCAAACCCGACTCGAGATAGAACTGATCCAGAGGGTCCAGTACAGTCGAATGTTCATTCATCGGGATCTGTAAACCGTTAGGACCTCGTTTCATATAAACGTTGGCGTATATAGGAAACGAGGACTAAGTGTAGCGCGCATTGCGATGCTCGGGAAGGAAGAACTCGTGCAAGAGCCTGTCCACCTGCAGCAGCCCCTCGCGATTGAGTCGCAAGCTGCCGCTGTCGAGCACCAGAAAACCATCCTCCTGCAGCTTACCGATGGGCTGGGGGAAACGCTGTGTTAGATCGACCCCGAACTTTTCCTGGAAGTAATCGCGGCTGACCCGGCCCAGTTTCATCTGCAGGATCAACTCGCGAATCATACATTCTTCCCGCGTCGGAGTGAGAGCGCGGTAGATCGGGAGCACCCCTTCCTGAAGCTTGGAAAGATAAGGGTCGAAGTCATGCAGGTTTTGGAAATGCGTGCCGCCAACGTGGGAAAAAGAAGCCACACCCAACCCGATCAGGTCCGCTCCGGACCACAGCAGGTCGCGGTAGAGAAAGCGCATTCTGGACGGGTCCTTCACGGCCGTATAGGCGCTGCCGATGGTGTAAGAAGCCTTTTCCAATTCGGCAAACGCGATCTTGACCCATTCACGCTTGGTGTCCCAATCGGCCACGGGCGCGACCGTCTGTCCGTTGGACGCCATCTCCTGGAAGATGGTCGTGTTGTAGGGGATTTCCATCTGGTAAATCGTCACGCTGTCGGGCTGCAGCTCGATGGTCTTGCGGACGCAATCGAGCCAGTTCTCTGTGGTCTCTCCCATCATCCCGGCGATCAGGTCGATGTTGATTTGCGGGAATCCCACCGAGCGCGCGAAATGATAAGCCCGGTCGATTTCCTTTGAACCGTGAGCGCGACCGTTGGCCTTCAGGATGTGATCATCAAAGTTTTCAATACCCAGGCTGAGGCGGCTGACCCCCAGATCCTTGATCACCCTCAGCTTGCTTTCGGTCAGGGTCCCAGGCTCACATTCAAATGTGATTTCCTCCGCTTCCTCCCAGGGCAGCAGCCTTTTCAGTCTGTCAACCAGGCCGGTGAGCTGGCGCGAAGAAATGAAGGAAGGGGTGCCTCCGCCGAAATAGATGAATTGGGGCTTGCGTGCTGCGATGAAAGGTTTGGACGAGTAGAGCTCGAGCTCACGCACGAGGCCTTCCAGATAGCCTGCGATTTCGTCGGCTTTTTTATCCGTGTAGACCTTGAAATAGCAAAAGCGGCAGCGCTTTCTGCAAAACGGAATGTGCAGGTAAATCCCCAGGGGAGTCTCAGGGGATGCCGGGCGCTCCAGCGCCTGGTAGGCTTCTTCCACATGGTTGCGAGTCCAGAAAGAGTAGGGGGGATAGTTTGAGACGAAGTAATTGCCGGCCTGGGTCTTGGTGTCTGAGTTCTGCATGAGGCTGCGACTGCCAATCCTCAGTAGAGGATATCGTTTGGTTGTCGGTTGAGTCAAACCGAGCGGCCCCTGAGGTAGAATGGACGGCAGGAATCAGTAAATAATAGTGTATTTCGCAGGAGGACAGATGGCTAAGAGACCGGTATTTTTTATGGCGAGGGCGTTGTTCGTGGTCCTGATATTCCAGACAGGCGCGGCATTGGCTCAGGAAATGAAAACAGAACGAATTGAAATCCCGGAGCTGAAAAAAAAGCTGGAGAGCGGCGAGAAGCTCCTGTTGATCGACGTCCGCGAGGACTCGGAGCTGGAGAGGGACGGCGCGATTCCGGGAGCGATCCATATCCCCATGGGCGAGCTGGATGCGCGCATGAAGGACATCCCCAAGGATGTCCGGCTGGTGTTTTACTGACAGGGTGGCGGGCGCGCGTCGCGCGCCGCTGAGAAATTCATTAAAGCCGGCTACAAAGCGGGTCAGTTTTGCGGCATTCGAGATTGGAAGAACGCAGGTAATCAGGTCGTGGACAAGGTGGAGCGACCGGCCAAAGGCCCGATTCAGCCGAAGCCCTAATGCTAATCGGTATCACTGCGTGAAATCTGTGGCTCACTTAGCATGCTTGAGCAAGCCGTGACTCAGACCCGGCGCAAATTTCTTCAGACCGTGGCCTGGACCGCCGGCTTGCACTTATCCGGCTCGTCCAGGGTATTCAGCTCTCAAACGGACGTGGACGTTCTGGTGTTCGATTCCACGCCGGGCGGGATTATCGCTGCCATCGCTGATACGGGGCAGGAACGGAGCAGGTGCGAGATTGCGACCAAGGCTTTCATTTTGAGCCCCACTGGGACGGGAAAGCTCAGGGCACTATGGAGAATCGTTGGCCGGTGTCAGATTTCCACCCGGGAAGGTCGGCCAGGCGGATCGAAAAATCCAGGCCTACGATTACCGGCTGTGCCTGACGGACGCCCGGCACAATCAGGTCCCCTTTCCCGAGCCGCGCAACTATGATCGCCGGCTCTACAGCTATTACTCGGATCCGCCTCAGAGGCTTCATGAGGCTTTACCCATTAATCTGATGCCCAACCGTAAGACCGACTCGCGCACAGGCGAATGGGTCGCCGCACCACGGTCAAGCCGTATGAGATCCCCTATCGAGTGCTTTTGCCCAAACGCGCCGAAGCCGAGAACCTGCTGGTCCCGGTGTGCGTTTCTTCTTCACATGTCGCCTATTCGACGCTGCGAATGGAGCCGGTCTACCAGATGCTGGGACATGCAGCGGGCCTGGCCGCCATGCTGAGCCTCCAGCAGGGAGTCCCCCCTCACGCCCTGGATATGGAGAAGCTCAAAGACCGCCTGCAGCAGCAGGGCCAAATCCTGGCCGCACGCCCCTTCAACGAACGCTGGCCTTAACGGAAACGACTCTCGTCTGCGAAAGGCAGGTGGGAAGCCGGGATCCCCTGCTCCCGATATTCCTTCACCAGTTCGCGATTCACCAGTCATAGACGGTGGCCTTCTACTCATGACTGAACCTTATCGGATATTAGCATTCAGCCGAAAGAAGTTGTCCGAATCATACTTGGCCTTCAGCTCGAGCAGGCGAGAATAATTGCCTCCGAAGGCCGCCCGCACGCCGGATTTGCTCTGGTCGAGCAGGTAGTTCACGTAGATCCTGCCGTCCGAGAATGGCTGCAGGGCCTCGTGCAGGCTTTGCGCCCAGGCCATCGACCTCTCCGCCCCAGCCGTTCCCTCTTCGAACGAGGTGATGCGAACGCTGCAGCCGTTTTGCCGAAGGCTGAAGGCCGTTTCGCTTTCGCCGACACGGCACACGGCGCCGTGCAGGAAATGGTCCAGGGCAACCGCCCAGGAAGTCGAAGGAGGGTTCTCGCAGTGGGCGGCAATGGCCTCAATGGCGTCATCGGCCAAGCCCGTCAGAAAACCACGCTCGGAAAAGGCCAAATAAGACGACGTGAGATGGCGGCGCAGGGGCGTGACGTCGCCCAGGTCCTGCGCTTCCAGATAGGGCATCGGCCGGATCGTGTCGGCCGTCGGGGTCCCAAAGGCGCGCAAGGGGCGAAGCGCCTCGCCTGCGAAGTCGGGATCTCCGCTGCAGCATACGTTGATCACGACCGTGGGTTCCTGAGACTCAGGAGCGTATTGCAGGATGCCGCTGCCGATTTCCACCAGCGCATCCAACTCGTCAGGCGCCTCGAGCATCCATTCTCTGAAGAAGCGCAGGACCGCTCCGGCCTGGGTCACTGGATAGTGCAGCATGCCTGAAAGAACCTGATCCACCGGATGAAGCCGGTAATCGAAGGAAGTGACGACGCCGAAATTCCCGCCGCCGCCGCGAATCGCCCAGAACAGGTCGGAGTTCTCTCGGGCGCTGGCCTGGAGCACGCTGCCGTCGGCGGTGACGACCTCGGCCCAAAGTAAATTGTCGCACAGCGCGCCGTATTGTCCCATGAGCCGGCCCAGCCCGCCTCCCAGTCCCATGCCTGAAATTCCGACCGAGGGACACTCGCCCATCACGGTGGCCAGCCCCGAAGCGCAGGTTGCCCGGTCCAGCTCGCCGGCCAAAAGACCGGCTTGGGCGCGGACGACGCGTCTTGCCGGGTCCACGTGGAGATCCTTCAGCGCCGACAGATTGATCAGCAGGCCGCCGTCACAGGTAGAGTTGCCAGTATGCCCGCCACCCCGCACCGCCAGGAGGAGGCCGTGATCGCGGGCGAACTTCACCGCGCCGGCGACATCTTCGGTTCCCGCGCAGCGGACGACCAGTCCGGGTCTTTTCGTGACTCGTCCGGTCCAGTTACGGCAGGCTGATTCGTATCCGTCGTCGCCGGGCAGGAGCGCCTGACCCTGCAGCAGTGAGGTAAATTTCCGGATCGAAGCCCGGTCGATTTCTGCCACGGTCTTCAGGTCCACCTCGGGAACTGATCCAGCAGCCAACCGTGAGGAGGCCGCGGCAGCTCCCATGGAGAGACTGCTCTGTTTCAGAAATTCCCGGCGATCGATCTTACTGCCCATGTTTGGCTTCCTTGTTCATACTCAAACCCAGCGCTGAATCTTCTCGAAGGCCGCCTGGACTCCTTCCGGGGTAAACAATATGTCTCTGGAGCCGTTCATGACCATCACGACGCGAGGCGCGATCAGAGCGGCCAGGTCGGGCAGGTCGAGATAGCGATAGAGCCCGATCAGATGAAAAGTAAACCTGATAGAATGCTTGGCGTGGGTCTTCACTTGTGAAGCATAAGATGTCATGTAGCCGATGTCCACGGCCACTTTAATGCGTTCATCGAGTGCCGCCAGGAGCAAGCTGCGGTAGCCCCCGACTGACAGGCCGGCGCAGGCAATCCTTTGCTGGTCCACCTCAGGCCGGGAGGAAAGATAGTCCAGGGCGCGGATGTCATCCCACGCCATGACTCCCGGCCAGGAGATCCCCGCCCCAAAAAGCGTGCGCGCTACAACCTCCTCCGACTGTTGGGAGCGCCGGTTGAAGGCGGCGATTTCCTCCTCACTCATCGCCTCCCGATCGCGATAGGCCGGCGGATCGTCATCCAGCAGCATGCGGCCTTCACCCCAGTAGAACATATCGATGGTCAGCACGACGAAGCCTCGGCGCGCCAGCTCGGCGGCGATGCTACTGCCTCCATAGAGGCGCTCTTTGAAACCGCTGAGCACGGGATGTTCATTGTCGATCTCCACGACTTTCTCTTTGCCCCAGAGGTAGGAGGCGCCGTGGTCATGGAAAACGATTGCGCCTGGCGCGGGAAGCGTCACATTCTTGGGGACGAGCAGGTAAGCCGGCACACGCACGTCGGGTGTCGTCTGGAAGGTCAGGTATTCTTCAATGTAATCTCCTCTGTGCCTGCGCCGGATCACCTCAGCCTGCGGAGCTGTGGGCGGAGGCGCATAGAAGAGATGCTCAAAGACCTTGGCCCGAGCCTGCTGCTGCCAACTTTCCAGGTTGCGAAACTCGGGACGTAGGCGTAAAAGAGGCATCCTGGGAATGTTATCATTGGTGATTGGTGATTGGTGTATTGATGGAAGCGACCATGATTGCCACAATCTCAGCCGCCTCTCTCTCGAGCAATTTAATTTTCGATTTGTCCCCGGTACTGAGTTCTTCAACCAGTTCCAGCCAATACTGAGCTTCATCCCCCTCTTCCGAAACTATACCTATCTTGGAGATAAACTCACGACGGGATCTGGAGCGGCAGGCGGCGCGATAATTAGACCCGACCGAGGTAGCAGCGCGAATCAATTGCCCCTTGATAATTTCAAATTCAGCTCTTCGTGGGAAGCTGCGACTGAATCGAATCACATCCAGTGCAAACTGTCGGGTACGCCGCTTCAATTCATCTCGCATCCGCTTGTCCCCCTGCTATAACGGTCTCGAGGCAATAAATGCGAATAATTTGTGATTGGCAATTGGTGATTGGTGATTGGTGGTGATGACCTTCCCCCCAAAATTAGGACCACTTGCTGAGTGAGTTTTGGCGCAAAATGGCGCAAGGAGAACTCACGATGAAGCGGAAGCGCTTTACGGAAGAACAGATCATCTCGGTGCTGAAGCAGGCACAAGCAGGAGCCCGGAGAGCCGATCTGTGCCGCCAGGTCGGCGCTCCCGGGCCGCAGATTGTTGGCCGACTTCTGGTTGCATCCGACAAAACTACCGAGACCGGAGGCTACGCCCAAAAGCGGCGCAG
>JBOGJG010000225.1:0-1403 GCA_050747825.1 Acidobacteriota bacterium
CGGGTGTGTTTTCGGAAGTGGGCGCGCAGGCTGGACTGGCGGATCTGCCAGTATATTCCTCCCGTGGTGCCGCTTACGCCGACTTCGACAATGATGGAGATATTGACCTGGTTTATACCAACCTTCAGGCCCCTCCGACCTTGCTCGAGAACATTTCCAGCAACGAAAACCACTGGATAAAAATCCGGCTGATTGGGGCAGAAAGCAACCGACAGGGTATCGGCGCCCGCTTAAAACTGGTTGCAGGGGATCTGGTGCAGCACGCGACATTGCGTTCTGGTGAAAGCTATCTCTCCGGCAACGACCCACGACCCCATTTCGGACTTGGAAAAGAAACAAGGGTTGATTACCTTGAAATCCGCTGGCCGAGCGGGCAGATCGACATCATCAGGAATCTCGAGCCGGACCAGATCGCCGTCTGCGCGGAAGGTCAGGGTATGGTCCCGAGTTCGGCCAACGAATGACACAACAATTTACGTGATTCGTTGGCTCGGAAGTTTCAGGTTAGATAAGCTCTGCGACGGGCATCCCGGTCATGTCATCAACGGAATTGGCAATTTTGATCGGGCGCCCTATGGGATGCATGTACTCCGCCTCCCAATCGATACCCAAAGCTTTATAGATCGTGGCAAAGAGGTCGCCAATCGTCGTGCGTCCCTCGACGGAATAGGCCCCTCTTTCGTCGCTGCCGCCGACGACCTGGCCGCCACGGATTCCGCCGCCTGCCAGCGCCAGTGACCAGCAATGGGACCAGTGATCACGCCCGCCGTTCGGGTTCAAGTGCGGAGTCCGCCCGAATTCTCCCATCGCGACCACGATCGTGGATTCCAGCAACCCGCGCTGTTCAAGATCATCAAGAAGTGCGGAAAGGGTCTGATCCAGCAGCGGGACCAATTTGTCCCTGTGCAACTCGTTGTTGTCCGTATGCGTATCCCATGCGTTGAATTTGTAACCCGCTGCCGTCACGAAGCGGCTGCCGGCTTCTACGAGGCGCCGCGCCAGCAGAACGCTTTGACCGAAGCTGTGCTTCCCGTAGGCTTCCTTGATCTGGTCCGGTTCTTTTGAGAGGTCGAAGGCGCTCCGGACAGCCGGAGTGGTGATCATGTCCACTGCCTGTTCGGTAAATGCATCCATGTCAGTCTTTTCGGCCAGTTGCAGCTTTTCACGAAAGAGACGGTCCACGATCTTCAGTGCGGAACGCCGATCTTGCAGCCGTTCCACCGAGAATGATTTTGGGAGACTTAGATCCGGCAACCTGAAGTTTTTCTGGTTCGGATCGGGAATGATCATAGGATCATATTCAGGTCCCAGGAATGCCGATTTGAAGTAATCTTCGTACTGCTGATTACTCTCCCATTTTGGAACCAGCACATGCGGAGGGACGCTGTTGCGTGCTTCCAACT
>JBOGJG010000226.1:0-52347 GCA_050747825.1 Acidobacteriota bacterium
TGACCCCTAGTTAAAAACGTGCATAGCACGCTCCAGGCCGTCCTGGATGATGGTATCGATGGCCCGAACGGATCGGTCCAGCACCTCATCCAGAGTTTCTCTTTCGGCCCGCCTGAAGGGGCTCAGCACATACTCCGAATAATCTTGGACGGGCCGATCCCCTAGGACGCCTACCCGCAGTCGGGGGACATCCTGGCTTCCCAGAGCCTCGATTATTGATTTCATGCCCTTCTGTCCTCCCGCGCTCCCTGAGCGGCGGATCCGGATTGTTCCCAGGGGAAGGGCGAAGTCGTCATAAACGATCAATAGACTTGTAAGATCAGGAAATGATTGCAGGAACTCGTGAACGGCCAGTCCACTGCGATTCACGTAAGTCTGTGGTTTAGCCAGCACCACAGACGGGTTGGGCTTATCGAGCCGGCATATCAGTGATCGCTTGAGTGTCGGCTTAAACGATTGGCCTGACTCACTTGCCATCCGATCGAGTACCATAAACCCGACATTGTGCCGGGTTTCAGCATGTTCAGGGCCTGGATTCCCCAAGCCGACGATCAGAAGCAAGTAAGGTCTTACTCCTCTCCTTCCTCTTCAGCTTCCTCAGCCTTGCCTTTCTTAAGCACTTCCGGTTCGGCTGCCTCGGCTTCCACCGTTACTTCCTCAGGCTCCTTCTCCACATGCGGAGGCACAACGGTCACGACGACCTGAGTCGGCTCAGAAAGGATCTGGATCTTGGAAGTATCGACTTGAAGGTCTGCCACGCGGACGGCCTGGCCGATCTCCAGAGCGGAAACATCCACTCGGATATGGTCCGGTACGTCCGCCGGCAGGCATTCCAGCTCAATTTCGCGCATGACGATATCGAGTACTCCCCCGGTAAGCTGAACTCCCCGGGCGGTCCCCAGAACTTCAATGGGAACTTCGAACTCCATCACCTCATCCATGGATACGGTCTGGAAATCCGCATGCAGCAGAGTTCCCTTGACCGGATCCAACTGGTAATCCTTGATTAGAACATCTGTGGCGTTGCCGTTGATCTGAATTTTGAAGATAGTGTTGTGTCCGGTCTCAGAGTGCAGGATTCGATGGAGATCCTTGGAATCGACCACGACCGACGTACTCTTGAGTGCCTGGCCGTAAACCACCGCGGGGATCCTTCCGTGAGTCCTCAGCCGCCGACTGACATTCTTGCCAAATTGCTGCCTCTCCTCTGCCTGGATCGTTATATCTGCCATGTTGAACTCCTTCTAAGATCAATATAATAAACTGTTAATTATAACCGAATATAGACGATCAAACGAACAGCTTGCTTACCGAAGTCTCTTCGTGAATAGCTCTAATCGCTTCGCCCAGCAGCCGCGCGACGCTCAAGACTTTGATTTTGGGCAGGCGTTTTTCTTCATCCAGCGGGATAGTGTCGGTTACGACAACCATTTCAAGCTCTGATTCCAGGATGCGTTCCAGGGCCGGACCGGACAGGATCGGATGAGTCGCCGCAGCCAGGAGTCGTCGCGCTCCCTGCCGGCGCAATGCTTCAGCAGCTTTGACCAGCGTTCCGGCCGTGTCGATCAGGTCGTCCACCAGCAGGGCGTCGGAATCTTCGACATCGCCGATAATATGCATCACTTCTGCTTCATTGTCCTCCACGCGCCGCTTATCAATAATCGCCAGATTGGCTCCGAGTCGCTTGGCATAGGCGCGCGCGCGCTCCACTCCGCCGGCGTCAGGCGAGACCACCGTCAGGTTTTCGAAATTCATCTGCATCAGATATTCCAGCAGCACGGGGCTGGCATAGAGATGATCGACTGGGATGTCAAAAAATCCCTGAATCTGGCCGGCGTGCAGTTCCATAGTCAGCACCCTGTGAGCGCCGGCCGCAGACAGGAGATCGGCTACCAGCTTGGAGGAGATCGGCACTCTTGGCTTGTCCTTGCGGTCCTGCCGGGCATAGCCGTAGTAGGGCATCACGGCTGTAATGCGCCGGGCGGAAGACCTTTTGAAGGCATCGATCATGATTAATACCTCCATGAGGTTTTCGTTCACAGGCGGGCAAGTGGACTGGATGATAAACACGTCGGTGCCGCGCACGTTTTCCAGGATCTGGAAAGCGACTTCGCCGTCGCTGAAGCGCTTGAGCTTGATTTGGCCCAGGGAGACACCCAGGTGTTCACAAATCGTCTGCGCCAGAGAGGGATTTGCGGTGCCTGCAAAGATCTTCAAGGACATGTTAGTTCATTTGTGATTTGTGATTTGTGATTTTTGATTGGGGATTTTTCATTTGTGATTTGTGATTTATGATTGGTGATTGGGGGAATTCACCAATCACAAATCATAAATCACAAATCACAAATCACAAATCACAAATGAAAAATCCCCAATGCTTCATATTCGTTTCTGGAAAGGGTGTGGCAAAGAAAAACCTCTCCGATCTGTCGCTCGGAGATTGCTCGGGCAATAGCCTCTATCTGCTCAGGCTGAGCCATTCCGAGCAGAGTTGAACCGCTGCCGCAAAGCATCACCCGTTCACACCCGGCGTCTGTGAGGCTCTCTCCAGCCTCTGCAAGCCGTGTATAACGGCGAAGCAGAACGTCCTCGAAATCATTTTCAAGATAGTCGCTGCTCAGCCATCCCTGCTTCACGGCGTTTTGGAAGCGTTGGATTGTATTATCGAGGTGCTGCTTTGTCAACACCGGCTCTCCTTCCCAGAGGCCCCAGTTACCCAGTCCGTAGGCCATCTTGGTAGCGATCTCGAACTTGGGATAGAGCAGGATCAAAGAGGTGCGGGGAAGATCGTCCGGCAGCTCCAAAAGCTGCTCGCCTCTACCGCTGCCCAGGGCTGTTCCGCCCCGGAAGAAAAAGGCGACGTCTGATCCGAGTCCTGCTCCCAGTTGCATCAGCTCCTGGTCCTTCAAGTTGCACTTCCAGAGTTGATTGAGCGCCAGCAGGGCGACGGCGCAGTTGCTGGAGCCGCCTCCCAGACCGGCGCCCACAGGGATTTGCTTCAATAGAGAAATGCGCACGCCTGACCGGACCCTCGCTCTCTCCTTTAGCTTTTGAGCTGCGCGGTACACGAGGTTATTGCTGCCCGCGGCCACCGAGCGGCCTGTGATGTTTAACTCGATCTGGGGGTCTGTCGTCGCTTCGAACGAAAGCTGGTCAGATAAATCGATGGTCTGGAAAATCGTGCGGATCTCATGGTAGCCGTCCAGCCGCCGGCCCAGGATTTTTAATCGCCAGTTGATCTTTGCGTAAGAAGCAACAGTGATCAGCGGTTTTTGCGCGAAAGGAGGTCTTTCAAATTGGACAGTTTCTCTCGCACCTCTTCATCCTCTTCAGATTCTTCGGCAAAGCGAAGGGATTGTTCGTAATAGGCGCGAGCCTGATCGTAATCGTTCAGCCTGTAGTAGAGGTCTCCAAGGTGCTCGAGGATCGTGGCATCGCTGTCATTAAGGCGGGCTGCTTTCACCAGATGTTTTTCGGCCAGCTCTAACTGGTTGAGCTTGAAATAGATCCAGCCCAGGCTATCCTGGTAAGCGCCATTGTGCGGATCCAGCTCAACTGCTTTCTCGATGTACCCAAGTGCTTCCTGCAGCCGTATTCCCTGGTCAGCCAGCATGTAGCCCAGGTAGTTCAGGACGGCGGCATGATGGGGATTGGCTTCCAGGATCTTCTTGAACTCTGCCTCTGCCCTGTCGAAATTCTGTTGTCGTTCGAAGATCGCCGCCAACTGAAATTGCATGGTTTCGCTCTCGGGACTCTGCGAAAGGCCCTGGGTGATGATCTCTTCCGCCTGCTTATACTGCTTATGCTCGAGATACAACTGGGCCGCCGCCCGATAGAAGTCTTCAGACCGGGACTGTTCGGCCTCAGGCTGCGCATTAATCCGGGAAGTCAGGAGACTCATGCCTTCGTCCAGTTCCCCGGCAGCCGACAGCATCCGCGCTCGGGCAATCACTACCAGCGGATCATCAGGCTGTTTCTGCAGCAGATCACGGCTGAGTGAGAGAGCTGCCTCCAGCCGGCCGGCATCTTCCAGAGCGTAAAGCAGCCGAAGCTGAATTTCCACATCCTGGGGGTTCTCTTCACTGAGCTGCCGGAAAGTCTCAACCGCCTGACCGAACTGGCGGCTCTGCTGATAAAGTTGACCCAGGAGGGTTCGGACCAGGGTTCTGTTTTCATCCGCCTGAGGCAGCTTGAGCAGGTGCTGGAAGCGCTCAATGGCTTGCAGCCTTTCGCCCAGTTGGCCAAGCACTCGCCCCATGTGAAAGTTGGCTTCCAGATTATCGGGCTCAGACTCCAGGACACTGGAGAAAAGCTCAACCGCCTCGGAGTACTGTCTGTCGGCAAAGTAAGCCTTACCCAGTTCGACTTTTACCAGCGTGTTCTGGGGAGACTGAGCGAGGAATTCTTTGAGCAGCGGGATGGCTTCTTTAAACTGCTCATTCTCCATCAGCAACATCCCGAGTTTCAGGCGGATATCGGGCCGGGAAGACCGTTCTCCCGCCCTGCGATAAATATCCAGAGCTTTGTCGTAATCCTGGTTTTTGAGGTAAAGTTCTCCCAGCGATTCCAGCAGGTCGAGGTTGTCCTCACCCAGCTCAAAGGCCTTTTCCAGTGACTGGATGGACTCATCGATTTCGCCCAGTTCTCGGTGGGCCAGTCCCTTCAGGTAATGCCCATAGCTGATCGACGGCCGGATTTGCACGAAATGCGTGAACGCTTTGACGGCCTCCTCAAAATCTTCTTTGACGAAGTGTGCCCTTCCCAGATAGTAAAGCGCTTCGAAATTGTCGGGTTCGAGTTCGAGGACTCGCTGGAACTCGGCGATTGCCTTATCCAGCATGCTCTCCTGGTATTGATAATAGATCTGCCCCAACAGCAAGTGAGGTGAACTGTCGTTTGGATCGAGCTCTATTGCCTTTTGACATTCTTCGACCCCCCGCCTGATTTCTCCCGCCTGCCAGAGACTTCGAGCGAACTCCACACGCAGAGGAACGCTGTTCGGATTCAGCGAAATAGCCTGCTCGTAATGAGTGATTGCTGTTGAATACTCCTTCTGCAGGTCGTACATGCGGGCCATCACGAAATGGTAGTAGCTGTTGGCCAGGTCAGTGGTCTGGGCGTAGGCTGTCGCTCCGAGGAGAGGGAGTATGAGCAGAAGGAGGGCGCCAATCTTCTTCATGTGAACTATTATGACATATTCGGGCGCTCTCATAAGCTCTTAGAGGGTCGCAATGGATTGCCCCGGGACCGCTGAGAGCATTTCCATGTCATCTGAGAAAAACAGTTGGAGCCCAATGATGGGAGCTCCCGTCGAAGTTACCCTGATATAGCCTCCCACTTGCTCCGGGAGTCCCTGAATGTATTGGTCCAGCAATTGAACTCTGAGTTGACCGGGGCCTAAAGTAACGGTTGTGCTGCCTGTCAGCGTGCCGGCTGGATCAAATACTTCAATCAGAACCGCAGCCTGGTCAGACCCGGGGTAGAGCAGGGCCAGCCCAGTGGAAAATCCGCGTCCCGTAGCCACATGAGAAAAAAGCAGCTCTTCGGCGGCCGTCTCCTGGAAAGCTATGGCTGACATGGCCTTTCCGGAGAAGATTTGGACTTCGACGCTTCCAACCACCCGGGAGCCAGTGACTTCGACGAAAAGCGAACCGCCCAAAGTTTGTCCTGGGTCGGCCAGCCCGAAAAGATCGATAAGGCTTCGCCGCTCCGCTTCTTTGGCGGCAAGTTCCAGCGTGACGGGAGCTGAGATCACCGTCCCCGTATTGTCTCGGAAGGTCGCAGTGATGGTGGCGGTTGTCTCGCCGATATTCACCAGCTTGACGAAACTGTCGCTGCCTCCGAAGACGGCGATCTGGGGAACAAAGAAGAGGTCACTCGGGTCCGGAGCCGGTGCCGTCATGGAGATTCCATTCAAAGCCGCCATCCGTTCCGCATCAAAGTAGCGCCCGTAGACGGACACCGGCGAGTCGCTGCTGATGAGCAGGTAGCCGCCGGCGAAATTCTCGAAGACGGAATCGGCGAACAGTCCAACCTCGTTGTCGTCGCTGGGAGTCGGATCGCGCACGAACTCGACCACGATGTCGCTGATACCTGCCGTGCGGGTGGCTTCCGCCAACTCTTCGCCTTCATGATCGAATAGAGTAAATGTCACCTCCGTTGAGTTCAGGTTGGGGTTTGCCGCTACCACTTCCATAGCAAATCCATCCGTGACGCGGACCTCGGGTAAAATAAAACTGCGTCCGATCTCAAAGGCGGACACTGCCCCGTCCAGCCGTTTCCCTTGGACATCGCCGTTCAGGAAGAAGCTGCCGATCTGCAACTCGTCACTATCCAGCTTGAACCAGCCTTCGAAGGTCTGGCCGGCTGCTGCCGTCATCAGTTCAGCCCCCGTCTCTGCAAGCTGTTCTCCAGGCCCGAGAGTCACTGTGGCCGGATTGACGTACTCCACAACATCCTCGGTGTCGAGGAGGTCTTGCAGCCGGACTCCCTGATTGTTAAAACCGAGAGCGATGATTTCGGCCTCCCTCGATGAGAGATTGGTAATAGCCACACCGGTAAACCACTCATCGGTCGCGAGGACCCTGGGGACGGAGAAATTCCTGTTGGGGCGCAGCAAGCTGATCGTGTTGGCATTGAAGTTGACGGTGGCGAAGATTTCCTGATCAGACGTGAGCGCCACATCCATGGGCGCCGCCGGAATGGTAGTCGTGTTATCTCCCTCGCCTACTTCAACCGGCTCCGCAACCTGCGAAGAACTCAGGACAGCGGTGTTGACTATGTCGTAGACCAGGAGAAGATTTTGCAGAGGTCCTGGCAGGTACATGAGCCTGCCATCTTCCGAGAAGGTGGGACGGGCCGTCTCCAGGATCTCTCCGGCCGAAAAAGGCAGACTGGTCGCTTTCACTTCCAGAGTCTCCAGGTCGATTACATCGATCTGAAGAGCGCTCAGGACGACAAATACATTCAGTTGAGGGACATAGGCTGAAAAACTGGCCAGACCACCGGTGTTGAAGGTCTTGACCAATTCACCCGTGCCTACATTAAAAAGAAAAGCCCGGTCCACGGCGATAGCGGGAATCTGAGATCGCGTAGATATCAGTTGGTCCGTGATCAGGGCGAATTCCCCATCTTGCGACAGGGAAACAACATTGACCGCCCTGAAATCGGCTGGAAGCACGTTATCTTCCGCATCAGGAACCGGTACAGGAGGCGCGAGAGACCGGAGCCGGCTGAAGGAAGGAATGTCGATGACTGCGACCGAGTCGGGCACGTCCTGGATGGCCAACTGCGTCGAGCCCACCAGAACTGCTGTGAAGAACTCGCCGCCAGGATCGCGTGTCAGCGAGGAAGGACGCGTTCCGTCCGGCATCTCCAGGCGCGGCGTTAGCTCAGTCGCCGTTTCAACATCGAAGCGCAGAATTTCATCCGTGCCGGAAGAGGCGATGAAGCCCGTTTGTCCGTCCGCCGAAAACACAATATTGTTGGCAAAGGACAAAAAGACGTTGGTCAGTTCGATTGTCCTGACCTCCAGTGTGTCCACGTCAATCAGCGAGATCGAGCCAATCCTCTGACTCTCAAAGTTGATCCCCTGGGGCGTATTTTCCTTAAGGAAGAGGCTGGGCACCGCCAGCGTCTGGCCATTCGGCGCGCTGCTGATCAGAGCCGGATTGGCGCCGACCTCCAGCAACTCGACGACCTCACCCGTTTCTGCGTCAAAGACCAGGATCTTATCCGAACCCGGGTAGCTGACGAAGCCCATATTGCTTCCCGGCGGAAAGATAATATTGGGCGAGAAATTGAGGTCCTGGCACAGCAAAGGCTGTAGCTGGCAGGTCTGCGGATCTCGCTCAAGGGCCGGCACTGCATTCGTATCGAACCGCAGCCCTTCGGCTAGATCCGAAGGATCCACAGTCATAAAGGGCCGCTGGGCGTAAGCGGCCTGGGTGGGCAGCAAAATGGCAAGTGAAAAGAGTGCAATACTGGATAAGGCTCCATAAAACATAAGTGGCAAATTATAAACTGTTGCGCCTGGGGCTTACAACTTTACCAGCCGCTAAAGACGCGAACAGCACGCGGAGAATTGGCGTTTTTTGGCGTGATGTTCGCGTCTTTGGCGGCACTCAGGCACTCAGATCTGAAGCACAAG
This sequence comes from Acidobacteriota bacterium, assembly GCA_050747825.1. Taxonomy (GTDB): domain Bacteria; phylum Acidobacteriota; class UBA6911; order RPQK01; family JBOGJG01; genus JBOGJG01. Next base: position 8,150 of record JBOGJG010000226.1, read on the forward strand.
CTGGATCTTTGCCACCAGTCTCGATTTCCAGTGGTCGTTGATGGACTTGATCAGGACGTCCTGAAGGTCCAGAAGCTGGGTTTTCCAGGGCTGGCTGGGGACGCCGATCAGAAGCGTCTTATTCTTAAGAGAAAGAGGGCGGCTCTTGCGGGCCACTTCATCTCCGACAATGTTAGGCCAGAGAGCTTCCAGAAAGAGCAGCGAAAGCTCGTCATTGTCTTCGAAGTTCTGCAGAAACTGAGGGAGAAGCGATCCGACGCTCTTCAATGGCCAGTCAACTGACCCTGCCGGCGCAGGAGCTCAGGATCTTCGGGAACCAGCTCACCCAATTCGATGAAATCGGCCTCGTGGCCTGTGACCTTCCCGCTGGTGCCGATATCCAAAGTAAGTCGTCCCAGGTAACGTCCCCGCTCCACGCTATTCAGGATGACGGCGTTGTTTACCTCTTCCGGAGGGTTGAGCACAAAGTGTCGTTCAGCGATTAATACGGCGCGGATTTCAGGATGCTGGAGAGCCAACTGCGCGGCCGTTTCTCTGGAAATATCTCCCAGGACCACCAGGAAATCGGCTTTCTTGAGGACCTCGGCCTTGACTTCCTGCACGGCTTTCAGCGGATGCACACTGGAAAAATTCGAATTCGGTTTGACCAGGGCCGGATCGCTCAAGCCCAGGAATCCGATCCGCAGCGGACGAGAGGTCGCCAGCTCTTCAGCCGCGATCTCGATGATCGCGTAGCGGTCCGGTTGAGGCGCTGACGCGCTGCGCGGCGACAGATTAGTGGAGATGATCTGGGTGGAAGGCAGTTGGCTGCCGGCCAGTTTTTTCCACAAGAACAGGTCTTCGGGCGCCAGATTGAACACCCGGACAGGCTGAGAGCGGAAGCTGTCCAGCATCAAGTCGTTCACGGCCTCCGATCCGGGACCCAAAGGCTGAAAGTAGTTGCCGAGATCGACGGATAGGATGTAATCAGAATGATTCCTGGCGTACTGGTTGATGTAGCCGGCTCTCCGAGCCAGCCCCCCTGTGGGAGAGGCCTTTCAGCCACAAGGCTCATAATTGCCCTGAACCAGTCCCGTAAAAAAGAAGGTGAGTTTTTGGGAGGGGCGGTCCGCAGCCAAGCCGCTCCCGATCACCATCCATCCAATTGCCAGTGCCGTTAGCTTCCGAAGCATACGCATATTGTAAGATAAAGATGTGTGAGCGGCAAGGGTGGCAAAGGGTTGCGACGAAGCCGGTTGCCTGTCACTGTGGGCCCGTAAACTTGACAAAGAAGCAGCAGCTACCGTAGATATGGATGGTTTTTTTGTATGGATCACACACTTGTTTTAAACGCGACCTACGAGCCCCTGCAGATCGTCCCCTGGAAGCGCGCCATGCGTATGCTTTTTCAGGAGAAAGTCGAAGTGGTTGCGGAGTACGATCGCGTCATTCACAGCGTCTCCCTCTCTATGAGGCTGCCTTCGGTCTTGCGGCTGCACTATTACGTCAAAGTCAGGCGGTCGCATCACCAGGTGAAATTTACTCGGGCCAACATCTATGCCCGCGACAGCTATCGCTGCCAATACTGCGGCTCAAAACCGCCCTCCCACGACCTGACCTACGACCACGTTTTGCCGGTGGCCCAGGGAGGACAGAAGACCTGGGAAAATATCATCACCTGCTGCGTGGTCTGCAATCGAAGAAAAGGCGGACAAACTCCCGAGCAGGCCGGTCTTCGACTGCTGCGCCAGCCGAAAGCACCCAGTGCCTTTCCGCACAAGATTCATTTTTACCTCTACCACGGAAAGGCGCCCGATAGTTGGAAGGACTACATCTTCTGGAATGGGCATGGCAACGGCAATGGGCAAGGGTAGTTGAGCTCCAAGTTCCAAGTTCCAAGTCAAACGGATCCGCTGGGCAGACCGGCGCGAGCGTTTTTCGTACACCACTTGGAACTTGGAACTTGAAACTTGAAACTCGGAACTTGAAACTTGAAACTTTGACCGCCCTATTGATCTTCGCCCGCTATCCCCGACTCGGACGGGTGAAGACACGCCTGGCGCCGGTCTTGGATCACCAGCAACGGCTCGAGCTATACGAGTCCTTTCTAATGGATACCCTCGAGAGAACGGCAGGCCTGAGCGAGACGCGGTTTCTCTATCTGGCCGATTGTTCAAAGAATGAACGGGATGAATTTATCGCCCGCCATCGCTTAGCCGGCAGCATTTGCGTGCGGTTACAGCAGGGAGAGGACCTAGGGGACCGCCTGTGGCAGGCTTATCAGGAGATGGCCAGCCGCCGGCAGCGGGTGATCTTTATCGGAAGTGACTCGCCGACGCTCCCTTTGGACTATGTCCGCGAAGGACTCAAAGCGTTGAAGACAATTCCGGTAGTCCTGGGGCCGGGGCACGACGGCGGCTACTATCTGATCGGCTTATCGGAGCCGCGCCGGGAGCTGTTTTATGGTATCGACTGGGGGAGTTCCGCTGTCTTGAACCAAACGCTGGCCAAACTGGAGCAGCATGAGTTCCGCCTGCTGCCTCCGTGGTACGACGTTGATGTCCCCGCGGACCTGCGCCTGCTCGAGCACCAGCTCGAAGAAAACTTCGAAGGCTACCCGCACAGAACAGCGGCGCTGTTGCGCCAATCGAAACACTTGTAAACTTGAAACTTGGAACTTGGAACTTGGAACTTGAAACTTGCTTTTCTTGATACTTTCCGGGCACACGCTCATCTACTGTTTTGTGGGTGGAATTGACGTCCCACCTGTCGAGTTTTTAGAATAGAAGAGATCTGATTAAATAAAAATGTCTTCGGAAAAGCAGAGTTTAGCCATCAGGGCCAAAGATTTCATCGAAAGACTCCTTGCTCTCAAGGTCACCGAATCCGAGCGAGTCGGGCCTGTAGAAGATCCCTACGGTTTCTTTGATCAGGAGATCTCCGGAAAGAAGCCGATGCGGGTCGCGGCTGTCATGGCGGTCGTGATTCATTTCATCCTGTTCATGATCGTGTTCCCATCCTGGGGCAGCTCGGTTCTGGAAGCCAGCGAACAGTTGATGGTGCTGAAGAATCTGGCCCGGCCTTCCGTTCTGGCCGGCGGCGCCAGCAAACCCGAAGCGGCGCCTCCCAAGCCTGAGCCGACCGTGCCCGAACCAAAGCCGGTGTATGTTCCGATTCCCGATCCTACTCCGAACGAGCCCGAACCGATCCGCAAAGAAGTCGAGGAGACTCCTCCCATAATCGAGCAAATCAGCGCAGAACTGAACATCGGTGACATCACGGCGCCTCCAGGCCCACCGGGCAGAGGAGGGGAGGGAGACAGCCGCAATCCCGGGCCTGGCAGCGGTCCTGTCGAGGGACCGGGGCCGGCACAGGGAACCGGCCGTGGCCCGTACCTGATGGGAGAAGGTATCGTTAATCCTGAAGTGATCAAAAAGACGATACCCAGTTATACCGACGAGGCGATCAAGGCCAAGGTGCAGGGATACGTTGTTATCCAGGCCATTATCCGCAGGAATGGCCGGGTCACCGATTTTAAGGTGATCCGCGGCCTGGGCTTTGGCCTCGAGGAAAAGGCCATACAGGAGATCGCCAGCAACTGGCAATTCCGTCCCGGCACTAAGGACGGGCGACCGGTTGATGTCTTGGCCATGATCGAAGTGCAGTTCAGCTTACGCTAAAAAAGGCCTGAGGCTTGAAGGCGGCAGTGAAAGCTTCAGGGTGGGACCCCAAACACCAGTTTCCGGTCTAAATACTCGAGGACGTCGAGGATTTCAATTTCTTCAGGTCCAAAGCCTCAGGCTCTTTCATGTATAATCGCAACCTTCAAAATGGACGAAAACGTGCTCAAGCAAGTAGATCTGAAGAAGACTGTAAACCTGCCTCAAACCTCGTTTTCTATGAAGGCCAATCTCTCCAGCATGGAGCCGCGCATGCTGGAGCACTGGGGAAAGATCGACCTGTATCAGAAGATCCGGACTGCGCGAGCAGGCCGTCCCTCTTTTGTCCTGCATGACGGCCCGCCCTACGCCAATGGCCACATCCACCTGGGGCATACCCTCAACAAGATACTGAAAGACCTGATCGTGAAGTCCAAGACCATGGAGGGCTTCGATTCGCCCTACGTTCCAGGTTGGGACTGCCATGGCCTGCCTATTGAAATCAAGGTACTGGGCAGGAAGAAGCATAATCTTGATTTGCTCAAAGTCCGCCACGAATGCCGTGAATACGCCCGCAAGTACGTCAACATCCAAAAAGAAGAGTTCCGCAGGCTGGGCATTTTTGGACAATGGGACGATCCCTACCTGACCATGAGCCACGAGTACGAGGCGGAGACGGCCCGGCTCTTTGGAACGTTTGTTGAAAAGGGAAGCGTCTACAAAGGACTCAAGCCTGTGCACTGGTGCATTTCTTGTGAAACGGCGCTGGCCGAGGCGGAAGTCGAGTATGCCGAGCACCCCAGTCCGTCGGTCTACGTAAAATTTCCGGTCACCGAAGGCGCATCCGCTTTGAGTCCGGAGTTGGTGGATAAACCCGTGTCTATCCTGATCTGGACCACGACTCCCTGGACCTTACCCGCCAATATGGCTATCGCTTTTCACCCGGATTTCGAGTACTCCGTCGTTCAGGTGGGAGAAGATTTTTTCATCCTGGCTCGTGAGCTGGTCGAGCAGGTGGCCGCTGAGGCCGGATTTAGAGATTATCGCGTCGTGCTCACCGTCAAAGGGGATGCTCTGACCACCCTCAAGGCACGCCATCCCTGGATCGACCGCGAGTCCAAAATCGTTCTGGGCGAGCACGTCACGCTCGAGCAAGGCACGGGAGCCGTGCACACGGCGCCGGGTCATGGCCATGAAGACTACATGATCGGGGTGGAGCACGGGCTTGAGATCTACACTCCCGTTACCGGGCCAGGCCGGTTCACTCCCGAGGTCCAGCACTTTGCCGGTCTGCAGGTCTTCGAGGCCAACCGCCATATCAACGACTTTATGGCAGGAAAAGGTGTGCTGCTGGCGGAGCGGCAGATAGAGCACAGTTATCCGCACTGCTGGCGCTGCCACAATCCTGTGATTTTTCGAGCGACTCCCCAGTGGTTCATTAGCATGGACAAGGCCGGGCTGCGGCAGCAGGCTCTGGATGAAATCGGGAAGGTTGAGTGGATACCGAGTTGGGGAGAAGAGCGCATCAGCAACATGTTGGCTAACCGGCCCGACTGGTGCATCAGCCGGCAGAGAATCTGGGGAGTGCCAATCGTTGCCTTCTACTGTAAGAATTGCAACGATCCCCTGCTCTCCAGCCAGGTGATCAGCCATGTAGCCGAGATTTTCAGCAGGGAAAGCGCCGATGCCTGGTACGCGCGCAGCGTTCAGGACCTTTTACCGGAAGGCAGCCAGTGTCCCTCCTGCGGCGCCAGCGAATTTGTAAGGGAATCTGACATTCTGGATGTCTGGTTCGATTCCGGGTCCAGCCATCATGTTGTGCTCGGGCGGCAGGCTGATCTCCCCTGGCCGGCCGATGTCTACCTGGAAGGAGGCGATCAGTATCGCGGATGGTTTCATAGCTCGCTTCTGATTGCCGTGGGGACGCGAGGCGCGGCTCCATATAAGGTGGTCGTGTGCAACGGGTGGACGCTCGATTCGGAGGGACGGGCAATGTCCAAATCCCTGGGGAACGTGATTTCGCCTCTGGAAATCATGAAAGTGGACGGAGCGGAAATTCTGCGCCTGTGGGTAGCCTCGATCGATTACACGGAAGACGTGCGATTGGGAGAGGAGATCCTGAAGCGCCTGCGCGAGGCCTACCGCAAGCTTCGGAATACCAGTCGCTTTATGTTGGGAAACCTCTATGACTTCTCCGCCGACCGGTCAAGCACGGAATTTGCGGCGCTGGACCGATGGGCACTGGCGCGTACGGCAGCCGTATCCAGGAGAGTTGAAGAGGCCTACAAGCGATTCGAATTTCATGTGGTCTATCACACTCTTTACAACTATTGTGTGGTCGATCTTTCCAATTTTTACTTTGCCGTACTAAAGGATCGACTTTACACGTCGGCGCCCGAGTCGTCTTCCCGGCGAGCGGCGCAGACTGCGCTTTTCATCATTGCCGACACGCTGACCCGGCTTCTGGCGCCGATCTTGCCCTTCACGGCCGAAGAGATTTGGCAGAGCCTTTATCCCAATGAGGTGCCCCTGGATTCGATCCATGAAGCTGAATTCTCAGCCGAAGTCAGGCAGTACGAAGACCCGCAGCTTCTCCAGAACTGGCAGCAGTTTATGCAGATCAGGGAGAAGGTCAGCAAAGCTTTGGAGGAAAGCCGTCAGAAAAAGGAAATCAGGGATTCCCTGGAGGCAATGATTTCGCTGCGCTGCGGTGAGAAGGCTTTTGACTACTTGCAGAGTTTTTCCGATGAGCTCCGCTTCCTTTTTATTGTTTCTGAGGTCGAGTCGGGGGCCTCTTCCGAGCTGCAGCCGGAAGAAGTGGAAGTGATGGTTTTAAAGGCTCCCGGTGAAAAATGTGAGCGCTGCTGGAACTATCGGCTGTCGGTGGGAGCCCATAGCGATGTTCCAACTGTGTGCTCCCGTTGCTATGCTGTCCTTCAGGAGATGACATGAGAATTCTGGCGATTGTGATAGGCGTGACCGTTTTCGTGCTCGATTTTCTCACCAAGTGGTGGGTCACGCGTGCGCCTGAGTTCCGCGTCTCGACGGTTGTAATCGATAACTTCTTTAACCTTCATTACGTCGAAAACCAGGGAATCGCCTTCGGGTATTTCCACGAGTTTGAGTCGGAGTGGAAGGCGGTCATTCTCTCGGTGATGGCGATTGTGGCCCTAGCCATTGTGCTTTATTACATCGTGGTGTCGCCTCTGAATCAGAAGCTGCTTTTTGTCTCCCTGGGATTGCTGCTGGGCGGCATCCTGGGCAACTTCACTGACCGGCTGCTGCACGGCTATGTGGTCGATTTTCTGGAGCTGCACTGGAAGAGCCGCTTTTTCTGGCCAACCTTTAATATCGCCGACGCAGCGATCACCTGTGGTGTTCTCATTATTCTGTATGAGACCTTTTTCGGTTTCGACCCGCAAAAGTCCGGCGAACGCGAGGAAACGGTTATCGCCGAATGAAGCTCTTTTACCTTTCGCTATTCACTCTTCACTTTTCACTATTCACTTTTCACTATTCACTCTTCACTTTTCACTCCTGGGCTGCTTCGAACTCGCGCAGTGCCCATGAAATTGTCCAAAAGCTCCAGCTCAAATATGAGCAGATTGACAGCTTCTCGGCTGATTTCAGACAGGTTTTCAGCAGCCGAGGTTTCAAGACCGAAGAGTCCGGCATCCTCACAATGGCCAAGCCGGGAAGGATGTACTGGGAGTATCGGCACCCGACAGCAAAGTTTTTCGTGGCCGATGGTGAGAAGGCTTATTTCTATGTGCCCAAGGATAAGCAGGTGATGATTTCCGACCTGCAGCTCGAGGGCGCCGCCGGTACACCGCTGCTTTTCTTGCTGGGAAAGGGCGATATCGATGAAGATTTCAGGGTTGAACGGGAGACTGAAGAGGCGCCGCTTCAGCCTGATAATCTTTTAATCCGCCTGACGCCCAAACAGCCACAGGGCGAATTTTCCTATCTGTTGCTGGAAATCGACCGTTCGAATTACCGCATCTCCAGGCTTTCCGTTGTTGAGCCGATCGGGAACCGAAACGACTACATCTTGACCAATTTCCGCGAAAATGTTCGTATACCGCCGCGCCGCTTTGTATTTGACATACCGTCGGGCGTGGAAGTGATAGGACCCCACTGAGGAATTTCGAGTGAACAAAGTACGGGCCAACATAACTGCTGTCGGGATGTATGTGCCTGAAAAGCGGGTTACCAACTTGGATATGGAGCAGATAGTGGAAACCTCCGACGAGTGGATCCGCCAGCGCACAGGCATCCTGGAACGAAGGTTCGTCTCCAACGGGGAGGCCAACAGCGACCTCTCGGTTAAAGCCATTGAAGATGCCCTGCGCCACACGTCAATCGACCGGGCCGAAATTGACCTCATCATCGTCGCCACGGTCACTCCCGACATGATGTTCCCCTCCACGGCCTGTCTCGTCCAGGATCGGATAGGGGCCAGCCGGGCCTGGGGATTTGACCTTTCAGGCGCCTGCTCCGGATTCCTTTATGCGCTGACCGCTGGGGCTCAGTTTATCGAGACCGGCACTTATAGGAAGGTGCTGGTCGTGGGGACCGACATCATGACCAGCATTCTGGATTTTGAAGACAGGGCCACGTGCGTTCTGTTTGGAGACGGCGCCGGCGCTGTCCTGCTGGAACCCACAACTGAGGAAGGGATAGGAATACTGGACTCTCTTCTTCGCAGCGATGGGTCGGGAGGGAAATACCTGTACATGCCGGCCGGAGGCAGCCGAAACCCGGCCAGCCGCCAGACGGTCGAGCACAAGATGCATTACGTCCACCAGGATGGGCGGACAGTGTACAAGTTTGCCGTAAAGATGATGCCGGAAGTCTCCAATCAGATTCTGGAGAGAAACGGCTTCACGACGGAAGATCTGAAGCTTTATGTTCCTCATCAGGCCAATCTGCGAATTATCAATGCCGCCGTGGAGCGGATGAAGCTTAAACCTGAACAGGTCGCCGTAAATATCGACCGTTACGCCAATACCACCGCAGCCACCATCCCCATCGGCCTGGCTGAGGCGCACTGCTCCGGCCACATAAAGAAGGGCGATTTAGTCTTGCTTGCCAGCTTTGGGGCCGGCTTCACCTGGGGGGGAGTGCTGCTGCGCTGGGGGATGAAATAGAGGTGTGATAGAGCGTCCCTCTATTTCATTGGTCTGGACCCCCTTGGGCACTGCGGGCAAAGAGGTAGTTCAGCCCGGACTTGAGTCCTTTAAAGAAGGAAGACAACTCAACGGCGGGCTTCAGAACATCTGCCTGAATGACCTCTGTCGTCTGCTCGAACTTGTGCACCGTATCCGTGACGACGTAGTCGATTTTGGAGGCCTGCCGGCGCCCGATTTCCATGACTTCAGTCAAGAACTGATCGACGTCCTGGGTCCGCTTTTTTAACAGTTCTGAGATCTGTTGGACGTTGTTGTTGATGTTTTGTCCGATGTAAATCAGTGGGTCCAGGCTTTCCTTGATCTCATGTCCCTTGGCCATCAGTTCCTGGACCTGCCGGTCAATGGCTTCCGTCCGCTTTTCGACGCGCTGGGCAATTTGCTTGGCTGTTCGAGCGACCAGCCACAGTGATACGCACTGAATGATGAAGGCCAGCGCGCTGGCTGAGACCAGAATAAGAATTAGAATATCAAGAGTCACTGATTTCCAGCTTCTCCTTCAGGCGTTCCAATCCGAGACTTCTCTTGATTGTAGGCTTCTTTCCCGGCTTCGATGGCCGCTGAAACCTGATCCTTACGGCGGCTGATGGTTTCCTTGCCTTTGTCGATGGTTTCAGTGACCTTTCCCACCATCTGGTTATAGGTTCCACTGACTACTTCCTTCCCCTCGCGAGCTCGCTGTGTCAGCTTTTCACTGCCTTCTCTATACTTGCTCTGGAAAAGACTGCGGGTTTCCTCACCGGTTTTGGGGGCGAAGAGCATCCCAATCGAAGCGCCTACGAACCCTCCTACCATAAAATATAGGAATTTTTCACCTTTGGAAGCCATATTGTAATCCTCCTTATCAGAAGTACTCTTTCTCTCAGAGTAGCACAGAATGGCTCATCTCGCGAGCCGGGCCGAGCGGACGAGCGGATTCGCGGGTATATAATCCTCCTATGGGCGATATCCCCCGGGTTTTGAGCATTGCGGGATCGGACAGTGGCGGGGGCGCCGGCATCCAGGCCGATCTGAAGACTTTTGCCGCGCTGGGCGTGCACGGGATGACTGCCGTAACATCCGTGACCGCTCAAGATACCCGGCGCGTCCATATGGCCTCAGATCTCCCCTTGGATAATATCCGGCTCCAGATCAAGGCAGTCATTGACGATATCGGCGTCGATGCTGTGAAGACTGGAATGCTTTCCTCGGCGGAAATCATCTCGCTGGTGGCGCGGGCCATGAAACGCTACCGGATTGACCGGCTGGTGGTAGATCCGGTCATGATCAGCACGGGAGGAGATGCCCTGATCCAGCCCGATGCTGTGGATGCCTTGAAGATCGACCTTTTTCCTCTCGCTATCGTCGTTACTCCTAATTTGCCGGAAGCCCAGTTTCTGACCGGGAGACAAGTTAGAAGCCGCGAGCAGATCGAAAAGGCCATTCAAGAGATCTTCGAGATGGGTCCGCGCTCAGTCATTTTAAAGGGCGGGCATCTGGACGATCCGTCTGCCAGCACCGACTATTTTTTCGATGGCAAAACCGTGAAGGAATTTGCAGGCCCGCGCATTGACACCGCCAACACGCACGGAAGCGGCTGCACGTTTGCTTCAGCCATTGCCGCCTATCTGGCCCAAGGCCTGGAACTGGAAGAGGCGGTTTTTCAGGCTAAAGAGTATGTGAGCCACGCCATTCAGCACTCGTTTTCACTGGGGCGGGGAAGTGGACCCCTGGGGCATTTCTGGAAGAGATAGATTCGCATTTTAGTCAAGCATAGAATCCCACCGTCTGTGACGGGGGTGATGTGCCGTGGGGCTTTGCCCGTATCACGAGCTGACCACTGACCCCGGCTCGCTACGATAGCGCACTTATTTATGTTACGAAGCACTGGTCAGCGGTTAGCATCAGCCGGTCAGGGGTACGCGCTAAAGCCAGCGCCCCTGGTGTTGGTCTTTTAGTTCTGAAATTCAAGCTTATAGATATCCAGGAAGGTTACCAGCAGCGCCGCAATTAAAGGTCCGAGGACCAGCCCCGAGGGACCGAACAGGGCAATACCTCCTAAGATCGCAAAGAAGACCAATAGCATGTGCATTCCCCGGGAACGCCTCTCAATGATCAGAGGGCGAATGAAGTTGTCGATCAAACCAATGGCGGTCGAACCCAGGATGAGCAAGACAATTCCTTTGGCCACCGAGCCGGTGAGTATTAAATAGGCGGCCATAGGCCCCCAGATGGCTGCAGTCCCTACGACGGGAATTAGGGAAAAAAGAGCAGTCGCAGTTCCCCATAGAATCGGATTTCCGAGTCCCAGCAGGGCGAAAATTATGCTGGCCGTAGCGCCCTGCAGAATCCCGATGGCAAAAAGGCCGAAAAAGGTGGCGTAAACCACCTGCTTCAGCTTTTCTACGAGCATGTCCTCGTATTCGCGCTGCAGGGGAATCAATCGCTTCACCTCGTTCAGGAAACGGTCCCCGTCGCGGAAAAAAAAGAACATGCTGAAGATCATGACGCCGAAGTTTAAGAGGAAACTCCCGATCCCTCCCAGAATAGCCGAGTAATGTTCAAGCAAATACTCCGCCAAGCGGTCGATCAGAGATGAAAGGGCCAGCGTCAGGCTCATTTCCTGAAGGCCCAGACGACTCCCGAAGCGCTGGAAAATCTCGGCCAGCATCGGGTTATCCAGCCAGGGTTCCGAGACTTCCCCCTGGGCAACCACCGCCTGGAAGTTCTGGTAGGCAATCTGAAACTCCTGGACGAGGGCAATGGAAAACACGATGGTCGGAATAATGATGATAATCGTAATGACGGTGCACATGATGATGGAGGACAGACCAGCGCGCCCCTTCAACCGCCAGTTCAACTCTTTGTAATTAGGGTAAAAGAGGCAGACCAGGGTCAGTGCCAGAATACCGGCAATTAAAAAAGGCTCCAGCATCCTGTAAAAAACGTAAAGGATTACGAGGAAGGTGAAGCCGAAAAAAATCCGGGAGTGTTTGCTCGAAGGCATTTATTCCAGCTTGGCGCCTCCGAACTGGGAAAGATAGAAAGGACACAGATCAGCCAGCAGGCAGCGGTTGCATTGCGGCTTTTGGGCTTTGCAGATTCCGCGGCCATGGTGGATCAGCCGGTGAGAAAAATTGATCCATTCCTGCTCGGGGAGTTGGCGCATCAGGTCTTTCTCGATCTTGGCAGGGTCGGTTCTTTCAGTCAGTCCCAGTCTTCCGGCCAAGCGTTTGACGTGGGTGTCTACGACCACTCCGGAAGGTATTCCAAAAGCTGTCCCGAGGACTACATTTGCGGTTTTTCGAGCCACGCCAGGGAGCTGCAGGAGTTCATCCATACTCTGAGGGACTTGGCCGCCAAATTCGTCCACCATCTTTCTGGCAGCGCCTCTTAGACTGCGAGCTTTGTTGCGGAAAAATCCCGTGGTGCGAATCATTTCCTGGAGCTCTCCCTCATCTGATTGAGCCAGCGCATGGGCGTCCGGATATTTCCGAAATAAGTCCGGCGTCACCTGGTTTACGCGGGCATCGGTGCACTGTGCGGACAAAATGGTGGCCACCAGCAACTGATAGGGATTCTGGTGCTTTAGAGCGCATTCCGCATCCGGATATTCTGCGCCCAGCCGCTCTACGATTTCCCTTACTCTCATGGACCTACCATGATATCAGCAACCAGGAGGGGCTAAAATTCATCTATACTGGATAGTAGGGATTTATGATTAAACTGAAAGCGTTGTTTGTAGTCATCGTAAGCGCCGCTTTTTTTCTTTTCCTGTACGCATTTACGGTTGATACCGTTGAGGCTACATTGAAGTACAAGCGAGAGACAGGCAAGAAGTGCACCTTCTGTCACACGGGCATCCCCGAGAGCGGAGATGAAGATGCCCAGCTCAACGAGGACGGTAAGAAATTCAAAGAAAACAGCTATCAACTTACCGAGGAGCAGACGAAGAAGCCCTAACAGTCCTATCTGGCTGCTAAGCCAACCGGGCTCGCGCCGCCAGCCCTGCCGCCCCGATTACCCCCGAGAATTGATCGAGAGTGCCGCGCAGAATTCGGGTCTCTTCAAAGACGTGAGGGAAGGCTATGCTCTTAAGATGGGTTTTTAAGGGCCGGAACAGAGTGTCTCCGGCTTTGGCGACTGACCCCAGGATGATCACCGCCTCGGGATTGAGAATATTCAACAGGTTGTTGATTCCCACGGCCAGGAAGAACCCTGTTTCGTCGAAGATCCGCTGGGCAAACTGGTCCCCCCGCTGTGCCGCTTCGAAAATCATTTTCGAGGTCAGCCCTCCCTCCGATCGGCGGAGAATGGAGGCGGGATGCCGGCAGAGAGCCTCTCGAGACCGATCTACGATTGCCGTGGCGGAGGCGTAGGCTTCCAGACATCCGTTGGCTCCGCAAGTGCAGGGACGGCCATTGGTCACAATAATCATGTGTCCGAGATGCCCCGCAACTCCCAGGAATCCATGATGAACGTGGCCGTCGAGGACGATTCCCCCGCCCACGCCGGTACCCAGCGTAATACCGACAATATCCCTGTAAGGCTCGCCGGCCCCTGCCCACCATTCTCCGTAGGTCGCGGCCACGGCGTCTCCATCCACCACCACCGGTTTGTCGAGGAGCGCCGACAGCATATCTCTCAGAGGGACATTCTTCCATTTTAAATTGGGTGTGAAGATGACTGTGCCGGTCTTAAGGTCCAGTGGCCCGGGAGACCCGACGCCGACGCCAGCTACCATTTCGTAATGCCCGGCCTCCTTGCGGCAAAGCTCTTTGGCCCGCTGGGCTATCTCCTGGATGATGGGTTGATGGCCTCGCTCGGCCAGCGTTGGGAAGTTTATCCAATCCAGAACTTTTCCAGCCTCGTCAACCAGGCCGACGGTAATGGAAGTGCCGCCCAGGTCGACCCCCAGATAAAGGCGGCTATCTGTGGGCGATTGCTTTTTCGTAGAGTCTGACGTATTCACGCGCACTTTTCTCCCATGAGAAATCCTGAGCCATGGCATTTTGCATGATCTTTCTCCAAAGCGCACGGTCCTGGTAGGTGTCAATCGCGCGCTTCAGCGCCTTCAGAAGCTCTCGCGCATTTGCCTCGAAAAACTTAAAACCCGTGCCCTTTCCATTTTGGGAATCGAATTCCTCGACAGTGTCAGCGAGTCCGCCCGTGTTACGGACCACTGGGATGGTTCCGTAGCGCATGCTATACATCTGATTCAGCCCGCACGGTTCATAACGGGACGGCATCAGAAACATGTCACTGCCGGCCTCGATACGGTGCGAAAGCTCCGTATCAAACTGGATGTATACCGCAAATTTGTCGGGATATTCTCTGGCCAGTTCTTCGAGAGCATCCTGATAGCTTTTCATTCCGGTACCCAGGATGACCCACTGGCAATTCATTGCGGCCAGCTCTTTTTTTAGTTCCAGAAGAAGGTCAAATCCCTTCTGGTCGGCCAGCCGGGAGATCATTCCCACAATAGGGACGTCTTCAGTCGAAAGGCCGCAGAGCTTCTGCAGTTCTCTCTTGTTGGTCTTCTTGCCTGCCATTTTTTGGGCCGAATAGTTGGCGAAAATCAGCGGGTCAGTCTGGGGGTCCCAAACCTTGGTATCGATGCCGTTGAGGATACCGTAGAGATCCGTTTTCCTTCTCTCCAGGACGGATTCCAGCCCGCTGCCGTATTCCTTGGTCTGGATCTCCTTTGCGTACTGCTGGCTCACGGTGTTCAGGACGTCAGCGTAGCAGATGCCCGCCTTCATCATGTTCAAGAGGCCGTAATATTCAAAGGGTCCCGTTCCATAAAAGAGCTCATGGGGGAGACCGGTCTGCCTGTACTTGTCCGCGCTGAACACTCCCTGATAAGCCAGATTGTGAATGGTGAGGACGGTTGAAAGGTCCTTGTAAAAGGGATCAGCCATCCTGGCCAGCTTCAAATAAGCAGGCAACAGAGCTGTCTGGGAATCATGACAGTGCAGGACGTGAGGTTTCCATTCCAGGCGGGCCAAGGCTTCCAGCGCGGCCACCATGAAAAAGTTAAAACGCTCGAAATTGTCCGGATAGCCTACACCCGTGCTTTCCTCGTTATAGATACCCTCGCGGTCGAAGTATTCATCCTGCTCTATGAAATAGTTACGGGTTGGTTTTTCGCCAGGGTCAATGTAAATAGCGCTCTCGTGAACCCGTCCGGGCAGAGGCACTTTTAAATCAGCTAACTTCTTTAAGCCGCCGGCTCGTCTTCCGCTGGTTCGAAATGCGCGCACCTGGCGGTATAGGGGAGACAGGACTCTCACCTCCACTCCCAGCTCGATGAGGGCTGCCGGTAAAGCCGCTACCACGTCGCTGAGTCCTCCTACGGTCGAGTAAGGACGGACCTCGGCGGACAGCATGCAAACTTCCAACTTGTCTGGTTTGGGCATGGGAGTGACGAGTGATTGACTGTGAAATCAGAGTTTCTTCTGTGCGACAAAATCAGCCTGAGGCTTTGGTTCCGGCTCCCTGGCACGTCTTTCTCTCGGGGCCGGCTTGGACCGGGAGGATCGCAAACTGAAGACCAGCCCCAGGCAGAGCGCGCCGATAAGAATGCCGGCCAACAGGGAAAAAGGCGAGAAGGCCTGAAGCAGCCGGGCCGTTATCCCTGCAGGGTATATCGTAAACTCCTGGGGCGCCAGGGCGATTTTCTGTCCGTTATGATCGGTGATGAAAGCGGTGAAAGTGATATCTTCGCTGTGCGCCGGCTCACCCTGAAGCAGCCAGGACCACCGGGCGCTGTCCCGCGGAGCAATGGACTGCAATGGTTGACCTTTCACAAGGACCGGCTTGACAAGGCTACCCGAGCTTTTCCAGGTCGTCTCAACCTGAAGCTTCTCTCCCAGCGCCTGGTACAGTGCGCGCTCTTCTTCCGTGAACTGCACGGTATCCGGAGAATGCAGTGTCAATTTTACAGGATAGATCTCTTCGGGATATCGGGGAACCGGCATTTCAAATGTCGCAATTTTGTGAGCGTTGAAATAAAGATCGGCAACCTGGAAATAGCCTTCTTCTCTTTCCTCTTTGCGTTTCTCCAGGTGCAGGGCGGCCGACAATGCGGCAGCGGTTTCCAGAATCTCCTTCTGCCGTCTGGTTTCAATGAAGCGGGCATTCAGACTGGTCTTATCGGAAGTCAGAGATCTAAGATCCGCATCTAATTTTGAATTTTTCGACTGCTCCGATTTGAGGTTTTCAGAGAGTTCCTGATTCTCTGTCCTCAGATTACTGAGTTGAGTGTTGACCTGATCTATTTTTTGGGAAAGACTGGCGCGTTCGGTGGTGAGGGTCCCCACTTGTTCACCCAACTGCATATTGGAGGCCGACTTGACGTCCAGGTTCTTCACCAGATCGTTGACCTGCCGTTCGTATTCTCTGTTCTTCTGTTCGAATTGCCGGTTGGCGGCCTGCAGCTCTCTAACCTGGTCTCTCAGAGTTTCTGTGTTGGTCGTCAGCCGATTGCGCTCCTGAGTCAGGTTTTCCAGCGCGGACTTGCTTTGCGCCAATTCACGGCGCACTTGGGAAGCCTGCGATTCCAGTTCTTTGCGTTCCTGCGATTCGCGGCGAAGATCCTGCTCCAGGTTTTGGATTCGGGTCCTAGCCTGAGCCGCCTCGGCCTTGGCTGCGCGGTATTCCGGATTTTTCTCCGATATGGTTTTGATGACGAAGTCAGGCGAAGTGCCGGTTGTCGCCGCAAATTGGCTGATGAGCTGGTCGAACTGGCCCTGGATGAACTCTTCCTTAGCCGAATCGACCTCAGTATAGGAAATGCCTTCAGTGAAGGAGGCAGCCAGGGCGGCGTCAAAGGCCGGCCTCTGTGTAAAGCGATCGTCCGGTTCAACCGCGAACGTAAAATCGATCTGGCTTTCCCGGCTCAGGTCAATGGAGGCGACTTTAAAGCGAATGACGTCACCCCTGAAGTCCACCTCAAGAATGCGGACTTGATCGCCCACCTTAAACGCAATCGGCTGAATGTTGCTGGGGTCCAGCATCGGCCCGGAGTCTGCGATATGGACCACCTGGCGAAAACCTCTCACCGGTATTTTCAGGAACATCGCCTTATTTTTGTATTCCTGAATGTAGATGTCCTTGATCTCGCCTGGCACTCCAGCCTCCAGGCCCGAAATTGAGACTAAGAGAACCGCCAGAAACGCGTAAATCCAGCCCTTTCTAACCATCTTGTAACTCCTTCTCATCCCTCTTCGCTGGAAGCGATTTTAACACGATATAATAGGGCCGTCGTGAAATCCGAAGACACGCTGATGGTCAATGAGATGTTTTTCAGCATACAGGGGGAATCTACCTATGCAGGGCGGCCGTGCGCCTTCGTGCGCCTGACCTATTGCAACCTGCGCTGCACTTATTGTGACACGGAATATGCCTTTTACGAGGGGGAGAAGATCTCTCTGGACGAGATCGTTCGCAAGATCGAAGCTTTTCCTACCGACCTTGTTGAAATCACCGGCGGCGAGCCTCTCCTGCAACGGCCGGTTCACATCCTGATTGGGAAACTGCTGGACGCCGGCAAAACGGTCCTGATAGAAACGGGAGGAAGCCTCGATGTCAGCCCAGTAGACCCGCGAGCGGTATTGATTTACGACATCAAGTGTCCGGACAGCGGTATGGTAGAGAAGAACCGCTGGGAGAATATGCCGCTGCTCCGAGCGCAGGATGAAATCAAATTCGTGCTGTCATCCCGAAAGGATTACGATTGGGCGAAAGGCAAGCTGCGCGAGCTCGACTTGTGCCGAAATCACACGGTGCTCTTTTCCCCGGTGTGGGACTCTGTTGAACCTCGTCAGCTTGCCGATTGGATCCTGCAGGATGGCCTGCCCGTCCGCATGCAGGTCCAGCTTCACAAAATTCTATGGGGGGCCGAGACGCGAGGGGTTTGAGACGAAGCGTGTCTGGCGTAAGGCCTCATAGAGAATAATGGCGACTGAAGTAGCCAGGTTCAGGCTCCGCACCCGAAACTCGAACATCGGTATCGTCCAGAACTTATCCGGGTATTTTTCAAACAACCAGCCGGGCAGCCCCCGAATCTCACTTCCGAAAATCAGGTAATCACCTTCTTTAAATGAGGCCTGGTAATAGGGCCTTTCTACCTTCTTCGAGAAAAAGTAGAGTTTGGATTCGGGGATCGCTCCCAGAAACTCCTCCAGGGAGGGATGGCGGCGCATGGTTAGCAGGTCCCAATAATCGAGACCGGCACGCTTGAGGTGCCGATCGGTCAGGCGAAAGCCCAGGTCCCCGACCAGATGCAAAGGCACCCTGGTGGCAGCACAGAGGCGGCCCACGTTGCCTGTGTTCGGCGGAATCTGCGGCTCAACCAGAACGATGTTCACGGATTGCAGCCTCTATCCTATTCTCGAGAATCTGGCTGGGCTGGAAGGTCTCCAGCATCAGCTCCACTCGAGGGTCCGAAGGGAGCGCAGCGCGCGGCACCAGGCCGATGATTTCGCCGCCGCTGATATCGACTCCTCGATGTTGCGCTTCTTGCCTGACCCTTTGGAAAGCTTCAAGCAGAGAGGTCTGCTTGTAATCGATCAGATTCATGGATACTTGAGCCTGATTCTTTCGGGTGATGTAAAAGGCCAGCGCCCGAACTCTGGGGAGTCCTCCGTCCGCTTCCCGAATCGCGCAGGCAATTTGCCGGGCCACCACCATATCAGAAGAGTCCAGATAAACGTTGTATGCGATCAGCGGGCGCCGGGCTCCGATGATGGTCGCGCCGGCCGAGGGATGCAGGCGAGGCGGTCCGAAGTCCGGCTGCAGCGAGAGGTCGGACCCGAGCAGTTGAGCAAATTGCTCGAAGCCTTTTTTGCGGATGCTGGGGAGATCTCGCCGGTCCTGCCGCAAGGCCGCATACTCATATAGATAGACCGGGACCTCCAACTCGGAGGCGACCCGGGCTCCCAATTGGCGGGCGATCTCCACGCATTGCTGCATGGGTACCCGCAGGATCGGTATGAAGGGGACCACGTCCACCGCGCCCAGCCGCGGGTGAACCCCACGGTGGATCCTCAAATCGATGAGCTCGACTGCTTTCCTGAGGGCGGAGAAAGCTGACTCGGCAATAGCTGCGGGGCTTCCAATAAAACTGACGACGCTCCGATTGTGATCCGGGTCGCTTGTCGAACTCAGCAGCCGGGCCTGCCTCACAGACTCGATCTCAGATACAATGGCCTGCACCTTTGCCTGATCCCTGCCTTCGCTGACGTTCATCACGCACTCGATGATTTCCCGCATGGATTATTGCTATCATATGCTCCCATGAAAGCGCTTTTGCTGGAAGACAGCAGAAAGTTGGTCGTGAGGGATGTGCCTGAACCGACGTGCGGTAAGCGCGAGGCAATTATCAAAGTCGGCGCCGTGGGAGTGTGTGGTACTGATTTTCATATTTACAGCGGGGAAGCCAATTACAATTTCGATGGGAATGGCAGAGTCATTCCTTTTCGCGAGAGGCCTCAGATCCTGGGTCATGAATTCTGCGGCACTGTCGTGAAAACCGGCTCGGAAGCCGGTCTGGTCAAGGTGGGAGACCGGGTGGCGGTCGATCAGGGATTGAACTGCTTCAGCCAGGAGATCGATCCGGTTTGTGAATATTGCGCCACAGGATTTGCTCATCAATGCCAGCACTACAAGGAGAGGGGGATAACCGGACTCCCGGGCGCTATGCAGGAGTTCGTCTCCATGCCCGTGATCAACGTGGTTAAGATCAGCGACAGCATGAGTTTTGAGGAGACCGCACTATCTGAGCCGCTGGGCTGCATCCTCCACGCTCTGGACATGGTAGACCAGGCCCATACCCGCTACACGTTATCGGAATCGGACAGGAAGGGCACCCGCCTGGTGGAAAACATCCTGATCCTGGGCGCGGGCCCTGCCGGTATTCTATTCCTGCAATCTCTGCGCAAAGTAAAGGATTTCAAGGGCCGGATCTTCGTAGCCGACTTCGTAGAAGAGAAGCTTGCTTTGGCCGAGCGCTTCGACGGGACACCCATCAATCTCCAGGGAAAGGAACTCGCCGCCGAACTACGACGCCTCACCCGCGGAGAAGGGATTCACTTGGTGATTGAGGCTTCCGGCCATGGCTCGGCTTTCGCCAGCATGTCCACGGTTTTGCGAAAGCAGGGAACCGTTCTCTTGTACGGGCACGGACATCAGGGGACAGATCTCAGCGTCATCAACCATTTGATGTTTATTGAGCCGATGATAGTCGTTTCCTGCGGGGCCTCGGGAAGCCTGGATACGCATACTCATCAGCCCGAACTGTGCCGTCGTACCGTCGAGCTGATCGGTTCGGGCCTGATCGATGTAAAATCCCTGATTACTCACCGCTACGGCGCCCTCGAGGAAGTTGACCAGGCCTTCAGCCGCGACCACAAGCGCCGCGACTACATCAAAGGTGTGCTGGTGTACCGCTGACAGGTGGCGGGTGGCAAGCTCGCTTCGCTCGCGGTGGCGGGTGGCAAGCTCGCTTCGCTCGCGGTGGCGGGTGGCGGGTGGCAGGTGGCAAGCTCGCTTCGCTCGCGGTGGCGGGTGGCAGGTGGCGGGTGCTTTGGTTGCTGAACGCCAGTCGCTAAACTATATTGGTAAGCTTCATGGCGACCATACTTTATTTTGATCCTTTCAATGGCATCAGCGGCGATATGACCCTCGGAGCGCTGGTGGACCTGGGCCTGCCTATGGAACACCTAAAGAGTGAACTGGGAAAGCTGGAAATCGATGGCTTTGAACTGAAAGCGGAGAAGATCGACCGCCAGGGGCTGAATGGTGTGAACTTCCACGTGCTGGTACACGAGCGCCACCATCACGAGCACGGGCATCATCATCACGAGCACCATCAGCACCCGACACCTGACACCCGACACCCGACACCTGACTCCCGCGGATTCACACAGATCCGTGAACTGATCCAGAAGAGTGAGCTGGATAGCTGGGTAAAGGAAAAGGCCGTTACGATCTTTCGGCGCTTGGGCGAGGCGGAGGCAAAGGTGCATGGAAGTTCGCTGGAGGAGGTGCATTTCCATGAAGTCGGAGCTGTTGACGCTATTGTGGACATTGTGGGGGCCTGCATCGGTTTCAAGTATTTCGGGATCGCTCGGTTTTACACCTCACCACTTCATCTGGGCGGCGGAACCGTTACTTTCTCTCATGGCTCCTGGCCGGTGCCCACTCCAGCCACGGCAGAGTTGATTCATGACTGCGCGTCGGTCATCGGTCCGGTGTCCTTTGAATTGACGACACCCACCGGGGCTGCGATTGTGACCACGCTTGCCGAAAAGGGATCTCCGCCTCCCAGCCGATTTCAGAAATGGGGATTTGGAGCCGGCGACAAGGAAATACCGGAGATTCCCAATATGCTAAGATTGGGTTTAGGTCAGAGCCTCGAATCGGCTGGTCTGGGGGAGGCAATCGCCACGATTGGGCCGGGTGAGTCTGCGGGCATTCAGGAAGAAGAAGTCCTGCTCCTGGAAGCCAATATCGACGACATGGATGGGGAAATGTTCGGCCATTTCCTGGAGATGGCCCTGAAAAGCGGGGTCCTGGATGCTTACCTGACTCCTGTGCAGATGAAAAAAAATCGGCCCGGGGTGCTGCTCTCCGTCCTCTGCAAGGCGCCGGATCGAGAGCGGCTGCTGGAGATGATCCTGCGGGAGACGACGACGCTGGGAATCCGCTGGAGTCCCTGGAAACGTTGGGTGCTGGACCGGGAGATTAAGGAGGTCAAGACCGAGCTTGGGTCTGTTCGGATGAAGATCGCCCGTCTTCGAGGCCAGGTCGTCAATATCGCGCCCGAATTTGACGACCTGAAGGCGATCGCTCAGGATCGCGGAATTTCTCTAAAACGGGTGCGGCAGAGGGTAATGGAAGATCTCAAGAGCTTTGATTTATGAGTACTTTTTATCTGACTACACCCATTTACTATGTCAACGGTGTTCCGCACGTTGGCCATGCGTATACCACGGTCGTAGCGGATGCAATTGCTCGATACAAGCGGATGTCCGGTTATGAAGTGTGCCTTCTGACCGGAACCGACGAGCATGGATTAAAGATCGAGCGGGCGGCCCGCGACAGCGGGATGTCGCCGCAGGAACTGACCGACACCTACGCGGCCAGCTTTCGAGAGGCCTGGAAGCGCCTGGGTATTCAGTTTGACGAGTTCATCCGCACGACAGAAGAGCGCCATCACCAGGCGGTAGCTGACTTGTTCCAGAGAATTCAGGAAAAGCGCTTCATCTATCTCGACAAGTACAGCGGCCAGTACTGCGTCAGTTGTGAGGCTTATGTCCCCGAGAATCAGGAGGTCTGCCCTGACTGCGGCCGTCCCACCGAATTCATGACCGAGGAGAGTTACTTTTTCAAGCTCTCAGCTTTCCAGGAAAAGCTGCTCAGCTTTTACCAGGACAACCCGAACTTCATCCTACCCTCGAGTCGCATGAACGAGATGATCAGCTTTGTGAAGGGGGGACTTAAAGATCTGAGCCTCAGCCGGACCTCCTTCAAATGGGGCATCCCGGTTCCCTCAAACGACCGGCATATCTTCTATGTCTGGTTTGATGCTCTGACGGCCTATATTTCCGGCATCGGATATAAAAATAATCCGGCGGTGTTCGAAAAGTACTGGCCGGCCAACGTCCACCTGATTGGAAAGGACATTTTGCGCTTTCACGCGGTTTACTGGCCGGCCTTCTTAATGGCAGCCGGACTGGAGCCGCCGCGGCACCTGCTGGTGAACGGCTGGTGGACGGTCAACGGCGAGAAGATGTCGAAGTCGCGCGCAAATTTTGTCAGCGCTGAAGAGCTGGCCGATCTCCTCCCGCCCGACTGCATCAAGTATTTCCTGCTCAGGGAGATTCCGCTTGGGGCCGACGGCAATTTTTCCTACGAATCCGTGGCCGCGCGTGTGAACAGCGATCTTGCCAATGATCTCGGTAATCTGGCCAGCCGGGCACTGAAGATGATCCACTCGTACTTTGACGCAAAGATCCCCGAGCCGGGCGAGGCGGAAGGGGGCGAGAACCAGTTGAGGCAGTTCACGCTGGAGACGGTCCAGCTCTATTGCGATAATTTTGACCGCCTGCAAATCAATAAAGCGCTGGACAATGTCTGGGAGCTGATTGCCGCCGCAAACCGCTACATCGTAGCTAATGAGCCCTGGGCCCTTGCCAGGATTCCGGCCAGGAGAGAGCGCCTCGGGACCATCCTCTATTACTCAGCGGAAACGCTGCGCGTGATCTCCATTTTGCTGGGGCCTATTATTCCGGATGGTACGTCTGCGATTCTGGCTCAACTGGGTGTTTCAGAGCCGCTGGGGCAGCATAAAATCACCAGTATTAATTGGGGACGCTTGAAGCCGGGGACGGCCATCGGCGAGTTAAAGTCCGTCTATCCGCGATTGGACATCAGCGAATTTCTGGAACGCGTCCAGGCCAAAAGACAAATGAAGCCTCAAGCCGTGCCGGAGAGCGTAAAGCCCTCTAAAGATTCAGATCAAATCGACGTTTCCGAGTTCGGCAAAGTGGAAATGCGAGTAGGCAAAATCGTTTCGGCCGAACGCGTCGAGAAATCCCGGAAGCTGCTCAGGCTGCAGGTGGACATCGGCTCTGAAGTTCGCCAGGTGGTGGCGGGAATCGGGGAGAAGTACGACCCGGAGGGGCTTCCCGGACGCGTGGTGGTAGTCGTTACCAACCTCAAGCCGGCCAAGCTCATGGGTGTCGAATCCAATGGAATGATCGTGGCTGCTTCAGAAGGGGGGAAGCCCGTCCTGGCAACCTTTAGCGAACCGGTTCAGATCGGAGCGCGGCTAAAGTAAATATCGTAAGGATGCTTACGCTCATCGACTCCCACGCCCATCTCGATGCGCCTGAATTGCTCGCCGACCTGCCTGGCGTGCTGGAGCGGGCAGCTCAAGCGGGGGTAGCGAGCATTCTGACCATTGGATGCGCGTGCTCCGGCGCGGACGTGATCCCGCAGATACTTGAACTGGTGGAGGCGCATGACAACGTCTATGCCGGGGTGGGTGTTCACCCGCATGACGCGCGCCTGTACAGTGAGTCAGTGGCCCAGGAAATTGCCGGCGCCATGCGGCACCCCAAAGTAGTCGGCCTGGGGGAAATCGGCCTTGACTATTACTACGAGCACTCGCCGCGGGCGCGCCAGCAGCAGGTTTTTCGAGAGCAGCTCCGCCTGGCCCGGTCACTACAGAAGCCGGTGATCATCCACTCGCGCGAGGCGGCGGACGACACCTGCGCCATTTTGGAAGAGGAATTCGACCAGCACAATGATTCCTTGCAGGGCGTGTTTCACTGCTTCACGTATGATCTGGAAACGGCCAGGCGAGCCTTGAAGATGGGCTTTTATTTTTCGTTTGGGGGCATGATTACCTTTCCAAAATCCCATGAGATGAGACGTGTCATCCGGGAGCTGCCGCTCGATCGGGTACTGCTGGAAACCGATTCTCCTTACCTGGCTCCAGTCCCCTTCCGGGGTAAGCCTAATCAGCCGGCCTACACCCTGCAGGTGGCCGAGAAGATGGCGGAAGTGCGGGAAATCTCTCTGCAAGAAGTCGCTTCGGCCACGACGGGAAACTTTTGGAGGCTGTTCGGTATTCGTGAGGTTTCAAGTTCCAAGCCCCAACTTCCAAGTATCGATTTCTAAGGCTTGGAACTTGGAACTTATTTGCACGCTTGATATAGTACCCGGGCATCAAGCATGAAAACAGCATCCCGCGTAGAACTGACTCCCAAAGACATCTTACAGCTCGTCAGTCCAGAAATGGTGAAGGTCGAGGAGGAACTGAAGGAGATCGCCCGGTTTTCCCCATCTCTGATCCACGACATTAACCTGTATCTGCACAACAGCGGGGGGAAACGATTGCGACCGGCCCTGCTGCTGCTGGCATCCCGCCTTTGTGATTATCAGGGAGCAGCGGCTGTAAAGTTGGGAGTGGTCATTGAATTGATGCACGTCGCCACTCTGGTGCATGACGATATCATCGACAATGCCGAAGTCCGTCGGGGACATGCTTCCGTGCGCTCCCGCTGGGGAAATGAGATCACCGTCCTTATGGGGGACTGGCTCTATATGACCTCCTTCCAGTTGGCTCTGGATCAGCGCAATTTTCAGGTGCTGGACCTGCTTATCGACGTCGCCAGGAAAATGGTCGAGGGAGAACTGATGCAGTTGAAGCGCAAGGGGGATATCGCAGTCTCGATCGACGACCACCTGGATATCTGCAGGCACAAGACCGCCGCTCTCTTCGGCGCCTGCGGACGACTGGGAGCGATACTGGGAGAAGCGGATACTCACCTCGAAGAGCAGTTGGAGATCTACGGAACATCACTGGGGATGGCCTTCCAGCTCATTGATGACCTGCTGGACTACACGTCCGACGAAGGTGTCCTGGGCAAGCCGGTCCTCAAAGACCTGGAGGAGGGCAAGGTTACGCTTCCTATTATCTTCCTGATGCAAAGAGCCAACCCCTCCGAGCAGGAGTTCCTGCGGGAAGTAGTGGACGGGAAGAATTTCAGTGCGGAAAACAAACAGGAGATCATTCGACTGGTCGGCTCTCATGGGGCACTCGAGGAATTGCACGATCTGGCTGGACAGTATGCCGGCCGAGCAGGGCGCAGCATGGAACATTTCCCGGAGTCGATCTATCGCCAGGCCCTGCTGGCTCTGCCGGATATGGTGCTGTGTCGGGATAGATAAGTGGTTCTGTGGCCGCTCCCTCACGGTCGCGGCTCGGATTCCGAACAGGCCATTTCCGAGCCGCGACCGTGAGGAGCGGCCACAATAATCGGAGCCGCCTCCGCAACTCATTGACGCAGCCGCCCGCCCCAAGAGGGCGCGGCCCCACTCATGAAGGAACACGCCATGCGCTACTCATTGACAGCCTTCCTCATGTTTACCCTGGTTCTGGCATGTAACGTCGATCCGGACCCGCCGGCCGAGCCGCAGCAGCGGCCAAACATCCTCTGGATTATTGCCGAAGACATGGGACCGGAGCTCGGTTGCTACGGGACTGCCGAGGTCGATACGCCGAACATCGATGGGCTGGCCGCCCGCGGCATGCGGTTCACTCATGCCTTTACGACGGCTCCGGTTTGCTCTCCCAGCCGATCGGCCTTCATGACGGGCATGTACCAGACCAGCATCGGAGCTCACCACCATCGCTCCCATCGACCGGATACTCCTTCTCCTTATCCCTTCCCGCTTCCGGAGGGGGTGCGGCTTATTACAGACTGGCTGCGTCCCGCCGGATACTTCACGGCCAATATCCGCCAGCTCCCGGAAGGGATCGATTTCAACGGCACAGGTAAGACCGACTGGAATTTCAGCTACGAGGGCCACCCCTTCGACAGCGACAACTGGACCGATTTGAAAGAGCATCAGCCCTTTTACGCTCAGATCAATTTCCCGGAGACACATCGCGGCCAGAGTTGGGACCGTGCTCACGAGAAGATCTCCCGGATTGCAGATCCGGATCAGGTCAAGATCCCTCCTTATTACCCCGATCATCCGGTGACCCGGCAGGATTGGGCCCAGTATTTAAACAGTGTGATGTCGCTTGACAGGAAGGTCGGGATTGTGCTGGATCTGCTGGAAAGGGACGGTTTAGCTGATAATACCGTTGTGCTTTTCATGGGTGACAA
This sequence comes from Acidobacteriota bacterium, assembly GCA_050747825.1. Lineage (GTDB taxonomy): Bacteria > Acidobacteriota > UBA6911 > RPQK01 > JBOGJG01 > JBOGJG01. Next base: position 34,643 of record JBOGJG010000226.1, read on the forward strand.
CGGGCGCGCTATGATTCGAGGCAAGCAGTGGCCCTATGACAGCGGACTGCACGTTCCGCTGATCATTTACTGGCCGGAATCGCTGCCTGTGCCCCAGCACTACAAGCCCGGGTCGGTGAGCGATCAGCTGATCAGCGCCATTGACGTCTCGGCGACTACTTTGGCCGTAGCTGGTGTGGAAAAACCAGCACAGATGCAGGGAAGAATCTTTCTTGGAGAAAATGCCGCGCCGCCGCGCCAGTATGTATTTGGAGGAAGGGACCGGGGTGATGAGACTGTTGATCGCATCCGCACGGTTCGCTCCCAGCGCCATCGCTACATCCGCAATTACATGCCGAACAAGCCGTTTCTCCAGACCAACCGATATAAGGAGGCCAGCTATCCGGTGATTTGGGTGATGCGAAAGCTGCATGCCCAAGGGAAGCTGACCCCAGCGCAGGAAGCACTGATGGCTCCCACGCGGCCTGCTGAGGAATTGTACGATCTGCAGAACGACCCCTATGAGATCCAGAATCTGGCCGATTCGGCTGAGCATCAGGGCATTTTGGAGGAACTACGCGGGGTGCTGGACAAATGGATCGAGGAGAGCAACGACCAGGGTCAGATTCCTGAAGACCCAGCCGTCGCGGAATTTTACGACCAGAGGGCCAGGCGCAATTACGACGAACGGATCGAGAAACTGCGGGCGGAGTGGTTGCCGTAGAGTTCCAAGTTTCAAGTTCCAAGTCAAACGGATCCGCTGGGCAGACCGGCGTGAGCGTTTTTCGTACACCACTTCGAACTTGAAACTCTAAAGCTCCGGGGCAGGAATGTTTTCCTCCACAATCGCGGGAGCCTCGGTCGGAGTTACGGCCACGGGTCTGGACACCGGTTCCTGACTTCTTTGCGCTTCTTCAGCCACCTGATAGCTCCCGGGCTTATAGCTGTTCTCGAACTCCTGAGTCGGGATCTTCTCCAGAACTTCTTCCATGAAATCGATCCAGATGGGCAGGGCGATGTTGGCCCCGAAAGCTCGCTCTCCCAGTGATTTTTTCTCGTCGTATCCGACCCAGACACCTGCGGTAATCTGAGGGACAAAGCCGACAAACCAGGCATCCGTGGCTTCATTAGTCGTTCCGGTCTTACCTCCGAGGGGTCTGTCAAAAGCGCGTCCAGCCCGAGCCGCAGTGCCCCATTTCACCACGTTCTGAAGCATGTAAAGCATCTTACCGGCGGTCTCAGGCGAGAGGACTTCCTGAACCTGCCGCTGAGTCTGCTGCTCAAGAGTGACCCCATTGTAGTCTTCCACGCGTTCGATGAACCAGGGAAGGGCGCGAACTCCGCCGTTGGGAAAAACGGTAAATGCGGACGTGATCTCCTGCAGCGTCACCTCGGAGGCTCCAAGCGCCACGGGAAGATAAGGGGGAATCTCGCGCGGCAGGCCGAAGCGATGCGCAACATCGATGATCTTCTCAATTCCCAGGGCATTGGCCAGACGAACGGTCGGCAGGTTTCGCGAACCCGCCAGGGCCTGCTGGATTGTAATCAGACCCCGGAACTGATGGTCTGAGTTCTGAGGTGACCACTGCCGGCCCAGGGCGTCCGTGAAACTGATGGGGGCGTCCAGTACGGTGTCAAAGGGACTGTAGCCGTTTTCCATGGCCGCTACATAAGTGAACGGTTTGAAGATCGATCCCGGCTGGCGCAGCGCCTGGGTGGCGCGATTGAACTTGCTGTAATCGAAGTCAAATCCACCCACTATGGCTTTAATGGCGCCGGTTGTGTTCTCGATGGCCATAATCGAGCCCTGCACTTTTGGGATGCGATCCAGAACGGCCTCTATGGTTCTCTTGTCCGAGTCTATTTCCTGAATGGTAAAGACCGCCACGTCACCAGGCTTTAAAGCCTGGTCCAGCCGTCTGCCGCTCCATTTCACGTCTTCCGGTCCAATGGTGGCACGGTAACTGCCCATTTTGACCAGGGCCTTCTCCGGACTAACCTCCAGGACCAAGCCATGGATCATCTGCCCCTCAAAGAAGATCTGGCGCCATTCCGGATGATAATACTCGTCCAGGTCTTGTTTCTTTTCGAGGATATTTTCCTCAGCTCCGGTCCAGCGCCCGGTGCGCTTATCCAACTGCTTCAGGCCCTCCCGCAAAGCATCCCGGGCGGCAAGCTGGAAGTCGTAATTCACGGTGGTATGGACGCGAAGCCCGGCCGTCCAGATCTTATCCATTTCATACTTTTCGGCCAGGTACTGCCGGACCGCTTCCACGAAATAGGGAGCCCGCTTGCGGCCGCGGGCCCTGACTTGCAACTGAAGAGGCTCATTCTGCGCCTCGGCCAGCGCTTCGTGATCGATGTAGCCTTCGGCCAGCATGCGCTCCAGGGCATATTCCCTCCTGGCCAGCGCCCGCTTCGGATGGTTGATAGGAGAATAGGTCTGCGGGAGCTGGATAATCCCCGCTAAGAGTGCGGCTTCCGCCACGGTTAACTCATCCAGAGTCTTCCCGAAATAAAAATCGGAGGCCGCAGCAATGCCATAAGTCCCATGGCCCAGAGGGATCTGATTGCAATAAAAAGTAAAGATCTGCTCTTTGGAATACCTCTGCTCGATTTCAAGCGCATAGAGCATATCCTTGATCTTTCGTTCTAGGATTTTTTCGTGGTTGGTGAAGCGCAGCTTGCTGAGCTGCATGGTCAGGGTGGAAGCCCCTTTCAGTTCACGATAGACGATATCTTTGACTGCCGTTTTGAAGAGGCTGATAAAATCGATACCGGTGTGTTTAAAAAAGCTGCCGTCTTCAGCCGACACGATGGCCTGCTTGACGATCTCGGGAATCTCGTGGTAAGCGACCAGAATTCGATGTTCCAGGGCAAACTCACCCAGCACTCGCCCGTCTGCAGCGTAGACGTAAGAAACGATGTTGGGACGAACTTCCTCCAGTTGCTCAACCTGAGGCAGACTGAAGGCATAGCCGAACATCAGTCCTCCCAGAGCGCCGACCACGATCACGCACAGAAGCACGAGGAGGTAGCTTGTCCAGAACAGATAGCTTCTATTTCTAGTCAGACGAGTGTTCATATCGTTCATCGTTTCCATTTTACCTGACCCGGGTGATGCTCAGTTGGGGTCATGTCATTAGAATCACTAATTTAAAGACGCCACGAAAATAAAATGGTTCCTTATGAAAAGGATACCTCTTGCTTTGGCTCTATTTCTTTTGTGCGGGTTAATCCTGGCCCAATCGCAGAATTGGAACGAAGTGGCCACACTGGTCAGCGATACCTCACGCGATGAGACAATCCTGACTGTGGAGTACTCGGCAACCGTGACAGTCGGCCGGCCGATTCTGATTGAGGCACGGGACACCCGGCTCAGCGAAGTCTACGAGGTCAAGCACGTCTACGGTAACCACATCCTGCTCAAGCAGCGCCTGGCCAGCGATTTTCTGGCGGGCTCGAGGGTTTACCAATAAATGCTGAGCGCTGAGCGCTGACCACTGACAGGTGGCGGGTGGCGGGTGGCGGGTGACAGCTGGCGGCTGAGCGCTGACCACTGAGCGCTGACCGCTGGAAGATGGTCAAATGACGCCCAGGTTTTCGCTTCGATTTGGACGGTACTCATAAGACCTCCTTCTCTTAATTCTTAATAGAAATGGCAGCCGGGCCGGTTTTTATTCCACGGATTTCGAGCATTTGGCCGAATGCGGAGAAAATAAATTTCAGCCGGTCGGGAAGAAAAACTGCGGTGAGGGAGCCTTTATTAAGAGAAAAGAGAAGGATTGACTTACAAGAGAGAAGCAAAGAAGATCCGAGCCGCGCTGGTGGTTTTACTCCTGAGTCTCAGCTTAACGGCAGTGGTCCAGGCGCAATTTCCCCCGGAGGCTCAGGCAGCAAGTGGAGCTTTGAGTTCCGTTCAAAGCGACGTTGCACACTTGATTGAGGAGCGGGGAATGCTGTTGGCGTTCTTCTCCCTCTTCGTCTTCGGCCTGGCGTTAAATTTGACCCCCTGTGTCTATCCCCTGATCCCCGTCACCATCAGCTATTTCAGCCGGCAGAGTGAACACAAGACGTGTCGCGGGTTTTCGTCCTGGCGCTCATGTACCTGGTCGGCATCGCCTGAATAGTCATGTAGACATAAATTGGGACCCTCAACCATCTGTAATTGCATGTTCACAAACCGACAGCGAAGCGATCGGCAAATGTGTTAAAAAAAAAGCTTTGATGATGAAAGGAAATAAGAAATGGACGAGACGAAGAATCACAATGAGTTAACCCGTAGGGATTTTCACAAGCTCACGGTGGCGGCCTTTGGAGGCGTCCTTGGAGGTTCGCTGCTGGCTGGTCGTGCCATGGCCTTGCAGGAAGAAAATCCGATGTTAAAAGAGCCTCATGTCTGTTGCGGCTTGAACACGTGTAAGGGCAAAGGCGCCGGTAGCTCGAACGACTGTGCCGGCATGGGGAATTGCGCCACCGCCGAGCGTCACTCCTGTCAAGGCCAAGGTGCATGTGCCGGTCAGGGTGGCTGCGGCGAGACCGCTGGAGCCAATGCCTGCAAGGGTCAGGGAGAGTGCGCCGTTCCCTTGAAGGCATCCACCTGGAAGAAGGCTCGAGCTCGATTTGAAGCCGCCATGAAAGAGGCGGGTCAGAAGTTCGGCCCGGCGCCCGAAGGTTGTCCAGCATAAACCCTTTTCTGAGTGCGGCAGAAAATTGAGTGATTTTGAATGAGTCAACGGTGCATGGGGTATCCCAACCTGGGATTGGGTGTGGGACTCCGGACGGTCCATTTCGATCACATCCTTCGCAATCGGCCGGATGTGGACTGGTTTGAAATTATCAGTGAAAACTTCATGGACTCGAAAGGGCGTCCCCGATATGTGCTCTCGCAGTTGGCCGAGCAGTACGCGATTGTCATGCATGGGGTTTCCCTTTCGATCGGCTCTACCGATCCCTTGAATTTCACTTATCTCGGCAAGCTGAAGAAACTGGCCCACGAAATCGATGCCTGTTGGATTTCGGATCATCTCTGTTGGACAGGGGTGGCGGGACGCAATACCCACGATCTGCTGCCGATCCCCTTTCATGAAAGATCGCTGAAGCACGTGGTCGAAAGAGTTCGCATCGTGCAGGATTTCCTGGAGCGGTCACTGGTGTTGGAGAATCCCAGCTCTTATGTCACCTTCCAGGATTCCACCATGGACGAATGGGAATTCATCACCCGCGTAGCTGAAGAAGCCGACTGCGGTCTTCTGTTGGACGTCAACAACGTCTACGTGTCCAGTTTCAATCACGACATGGATCCGGTCAAATTTTTAGCTTCTCTGCCTCATGAGCGAGTCGTGCAGTTTCACCTGGCCGGCCACAGTGATTACACGACTCATTTGATTGACACCCACGACAACTATGTAATCGACCGGGTTTGGGAACTGTATCGCCTGGCCCATCGGCTTACCGGCGGAGTATCGACCATGCTGGAGTGGGATGCCAAGATCCCCCCGTTTGAGGTGGTGCATCAGGAGGTACTGAAAGCAAAACGCTATGCCGTCGAATCGACGCAGGTGGATGCCGTCGAACCATTTGACTCCGGTGAGCGTGAAGAACGGCACGGCGGCCCGGGTTCCAAAGTGCCGGCTTTTCCGACCGGCTCCGAGGGACGCCGGAGTGATGCCTCCTGGGTTCCCCATCCCTTACACCATATCGTCGCGGAGGTTGAATAATGGCAGTGGTTGATTTTCGATCTGAGGACAAGTCGCTCCGGCAAGAGAACGAACCTCACCGGCTGGATGTGGTACAGCGCTGGTTTCAGACGGTCATCACTGACGATGGGGGCGTCCAGGAGGGAATGGAATCAAGCGACGCTCAGAAGTTAATTCCGTTAGCTCGAGGCCAGTTGGAACAGGTGATCCGTCGCTCTAGTAATTTAAGAGCCGAAGAGCGGCTTTCCATCTATGCCAATGCCTATTACGCCCGTCTTGTGGAATGTCTGGCCGAATGTTTTCCCGTTCTGAAAAAGGCAGTAGGGAACGAGATATTCGAGAGCTTCGCCGTCGAATACCTTCAGCACCACCCTCCTCAAAGTTATACGTTGGATAAATTGGGCGAGCACTTCTCCCGCTTTTTAAAAGAAACTCGACCCGATCTTTCCCAAGAAGGAAAGCCGCCCGAAAAACCCAACTGGCCCGACTTTCTTATAGATCTATGCCGGTTGGAATGGACCATCGCCAAAGTCTTTGACGGTCCGGGCATTGAAGATAAGGCGATTTTAACTGCGGCAGACCTGCAGGACCTTGCGCCAGAGCGTTTCGGGGAAGCGCGGCTGATCCCGGTGGTCTGCCTGCGGCTTTTGACCTTCCGATATCCGGTCAATTCTTATTACACGGCGGCCCGTCGATGCGGAAAAGACGAAGAACCCCCGATCCCCCCTCCCGGCGCGCAGCACGTTGCCATCACCCGCTACGATTATATTGTGCGCCGGTTCGAGCTAACGTATCCGCAAAAGGTTCTGCTGGAAACTCTGCGCTCTGGAAAGAGCGTAGCAGAGGCCATTGCTGTGGCTGCTAACGCCAGCGAAAGGGAGGATGATGAACTGGCCGAACAGCTCCACTCCTGGTTCAGTTTCTGGACCTCGGAGCGCTTCTTTCAGTCTATTGAATTCCCTGACACGGCTTTCTCAGAGGGCGCGCGATCGAAATCGCGATGGTAGCCCGGCTGCTGGTTTGGGAAGGGTTTGGTCCAAAGGACCGTTTAGGATCGCAGTCATCATGTCGCGTCTACTTCTTACAATCCTGACGGCTGTCTCCGATGCGCTATCGGCCGCATATGACGGTGGTCCCGGACGCTATTGGCCGCAATGGCGGGGGCCACTGGGCACCGGCGTTGCGCCGCACGCCAACCCCCCCGTGGAATGGAGCGAGAGCAAAAACATCCGTTGGAAAATCGCGCTGCCCGGTAAGGGGCATTCGCCGCCGCCGTACCGCATGGCGAAGCTCTGCCACCCAAATACAGCGATGACCCGGGCGCCCATGACATCCGGCCGGTGAGGCACCGGCATAAGTTTATGGTCATGGCTGTCCGCAGAGACGACGGCAAGATTCTCTGGCAGCGGACCGTGCGCGAGGAACTTCCGCACGAAGGCGCATTACACCGCAAGCCTTGCGTCCCACTCGCCGGTGACCGACGGCGAACGTGTGTTCGCGTACTTCGGCTCCTACGGTCTCTACTTCTTGATTTGGACGGCAAGCTGCTGTGGGAAACCGACCTCGGCCGGATGCACCCGCTGCACGGGCATGGCGAGGGCAGTTCACCGGCCCTCTACCGCAAGACCCTTATCATCAATTGGGACCACGAGGGCGAGTCGTTTGTGGTCGCTTTCGACAAACGCACCGGCAAGCAGCGCTGGAAAGTCCATCGTGACCGCGGCACGTCGTGGACCACGCCCATTGTTGTCGAGCATTCCGCCGAGCGGGACAAGCCACAGGTCATTATCAGCGGCTCAGAGCGCCTGCGGGCCTACGACTTGGCCACTGGCGAGGTCGTCTGGGAATGCGGCGGGCTGTCGGCAGAAAACGTGGTCTCTTCGCCCGTGGCAGGTCACGGCCTGGTCTTCGCCGGCAGCACTTACGACAGGCAGGGGGAACGAAACCTCTACTGCATCGCCGAAGAGCAGTGAGGATTTTCCAGAAGCGGTCCTTAAAGTGGACACCAGGCAGCTCCACTGGGCATGGATACTTCTTAATTACGTGATAATATTACCTATATGAGTGGTTCTGATACGGACATGAAAGGGGACATCACTGCGGCCAGGTACCGGGGCGAATCCATCGGGCTGATGGAGCCGCTGCTCGTCGGCGAAGGCTCCAGGCACCGTACGCAACTGACGGACCTCGCCGTCGAGCTGGCCGGCCGGTCGGCGGGATTCCGCCGCAGCCTGCCCCAAGGGGTGCGCGCCGCGCTGGCCAACCTCGTGCGGGCAATGAATTGCTATTACAGCAACCTGATCGAGGGGCACGACACCCACCCAGTCGATATCGAGCGGGCGCTCAAGAATGATTACAGCGCCGATCCGGAAAAGCGGAACCTCCAGCTTGAGGCCAGGGCCCATATCACGGTCCAGAAGTGGATCGATGAGGGAGGACTCAGGGGCCGGGCCACGACCATGGAAGGCCTCTGTGAAATCCACCGCCGCTTCGGTGAATTGCTGCCTGACGAGCTACTCTGGGCACAGGACCTGGACACCGGAGAGCGCATCAGAGTCGTACCTGGCAAACTACGCGACCGCGATGTCAGAGTGGGCGGCCATATCCCGGTCAGCCCCGGCGCCCTACCCCGCTTCCTGGAGCGCTTCGAGTCCGTTTACGGCCGGCTCGGCAAGACGGACACCATCCTGGCCGCGGCCGCCGCGCACCACCGCCTACTGTGGATTCACCCCTTCGTGGATGGTAACGGACGCGTCGCTCGCCTCATGTCGTACACGATGCTGCTGGAGGCTCTGGACACCGGCGGCATCTGGTCGGTTGCAAGAGGGTTGGCGCGCAATGAGAGCGCCTACAAGAGCCATCTGGCTGCTTGCGACCGGGAACGGCGCAACGACCTGGACGGTCGCGGCCATCTGAGCGAAGAGGCTCTGGCTGAATTTGGCCGCTTTTTCCTGAGGACATGCATCGACCAGGTGGATTTCATGGACGGGCTGGTCCAGCCGGAGCGCCTGCGCGATCGCATCCTGATCTGGACGGAAGAGGAAATCCGCGCCGGTACGCTGCCTGCTAAATCCGGCGCAGTTCTGGAAGCGGTTCTGTACCGCGGCGAACTGCCGAGAGGCGAAATTGCCGGCATACTCGGCACCAGCGAACGGCAGGGCAGACGCGTCACGGCGGCGCTGATCGGGAAAGAGGTGCTGGTCTCGGAAAGCACCCGCGCCCCGCTCCGCCTCACCTTCCCGGCAAAGCTCGCTTCACGCTGGATGCCGGGATTATTCCCGGACAGGGCCGGGTGAAGTGCATCCAAATTTGAGGAGGCCTTGGCGAAAATAGGACTGGGGGTCTTTCGGGGAAGGAAGCGTATTGAGACCGGGCGGGCTGACCCGAGATTGAAGCCGGCGCGACGCGTACTCACCGCCGAGCTTCAATAACACTAATAGGATATTGCGCCCAGAAGGGGATCGGACGAAACGAGGGTCAGACTCTCGACCAAGGCGACGGCTACCTCGTGACGGGAATACGAATGCCGTTCGCGATTTGAAATTCGATCACGTCCATGACGGCGTTCATCAAGTTGAGGGAGGCCAATACTATGCCTGTGTCGATTTCAAGGAGGGTGAAAAGGTCTTAGACCTGGATTTCTATCTCCAACCAACTTCCTCAGGGGATCTGGAAGTCTCCAATATCGTCATCCACAAGATCGACGGAAAGAAAGTGGGTCAATAGTGGTCTGGAGATCCAGGTATGCCGTCCTTTTAGGAGTTGCCGGGCTGGCCGTTGTTCTTGCGCTCAGCCTGGGTCTCCCTGAGCGGGTGACCGGGCAGAAGAAGGTGCCGGCGAAGGCCCCATCTTTCGCCGAAGCCACTGGTTCTCCTGAGCAAAAAGGGAAACCGAATCGTCTGGTTCAGGAGAAAAGCCCCTATTTGCTCCAGCACGCCTACAACCCCGTGGACTGGTATCCCTGGGGTGAAGAAGCGTTCCAGAAAGCCCGACAGGAAAAGAAGCCGATCTTCCTTTCCGTCGGATATTCCACTTGCCATTGGTGCCACGTCATGGAGCGCGAATCGTTTTCCGATCCCGACATCGCCGCCGTCATGAACCAGCATTTCGTCAGCATCAAGGTGGACCGGGAAGAAAGGCCGGACGTGGACCAGGTTTACATGACCTTCATTCAGGCGACCGCGGGCCGCGGGGGCTGGCCCATGTCGGTTTTCCTGACGCCGGAATTGAAACCTTTCTTCGGCGGGACGTATTTTCCACCCGAGAATTTCAAGACCCTTCTTTCAAGAATTACGGAAGCGTGGGCAACGGATCGCACGCGGATACTGTTATCGGCCGACCAGGTCACCGAGGCTTTGAAGAATTTTCGCGACGCTTCGGGAGACGGCGATCTCCAGCTGGAAAAGGATCTGCTGGACAGGACCTATCAATGGTACGTTTCGGTCTACGATGCGAAAGAGGGGGGCTTTGGTCAGGCCCCCAAGTTTCCCCGGCCGGTGGACTTCAATTTCGTCCTTCGCTACTACGCCCGGACGGGCGAGAAGAAGGCACAACAGATGGTCACTCATACCCTGCGCCAAATGGCCGAAAGAATCGAGTTTCCAGGAGACGGTTCGGACGGCCAGGATCCGATAAAGTACTGGGAGGCCGCACAGCAAATTCTTGCTACGGCAAAGCGAGAACCGGATCGGATAGCACAGCACAAAGAGATTGTCATTTCCGAAGTTGAGAGACTGAATCTATGGGATCACTATACGGAAGTATCAGGGGAATATAAGCTCTCACTCATCAAAGCGCTATTTGAAATCGAAGATCCAACTGTGACGGATTTCTTTTTAGGCCAGTGCCAGCATGGTTCATTTGTTACCGAGGGGCTGGCGAGGATCGGCAGACCTGATGAAATGGACCTCCTGAGGAGAGATCTGATAGAAAAGGCCGTTCCTGCATTCAGGCAACATCTTAGAACCGTTCGCCGGTTCCCCGAGAGATATCTCCATACGCGACGGCATCTGGTCGTGAACGGCTTGCAGAATTACAGAAGGAACGACTGGTAGAACTAGAGCAGTTACTGCAGCAATAGAAAAGGCTCCCCCTTCTCAGGAAGCACATCGGATACTCTTCATTTTTGCCCAAGAAGTCTGTTTTGATCCCGCTGCTTCTTCGTGATAAATTGGTCAGAATTTGGACTATCCGGAGTAAAGATGAAAACGTTGCCTCTCTCTGAAGCGAAAGCACGGTTGAGTCAGCTCATCGATGAGGTGGTCTCACGTGATGAGACGGTCATCATTACCCGCAACGGAAAGCCCGTGGCGGTTTTGGTCAGTCCTGACGAGTTCGAGAGCTGGAAAGAGACTGCTCACATCCGCTCTGACAGAGAATTCATAGAGGAGATACGTAGCGGACTGCGTGCTCTAAAGCGGACGAGAAAATTGTACACGCTCGAGGAGTTATTTGAAGACTGACGGTTCGACTGAGCGATGAGTCGGCTGCACTAGCTGAAAGTGCCGGAGAAGGTGCGCAAGCTGATTCGAAGTCTGCACCTGGAATTGAAGCGAAAAGTCCGCGCCGGCATACAGGCGATACTCGAGGATCCTTACAGGGGCAAAGCCTTGCGCGGGGATCTCGAAGGAATGAGCAGTTTAGCCGTGGGCAGGATCCGCATTATTTATCGCCTCTCCTCCAATATTGTCGAGATCGTCGCTATCGGATCTCGAAAGATCATCTACGAGGAAACATCGCGACTTATTAGGCGAAACGAAGGGTAAATCTCCGAGTAGCGCGTCTGCGGGAACTCCGCTTCCCGAGCCGGACCGGCTGGTATCGCTCCAAGGTGAAGATCTCTCGCCGTCCGCCCCAGCGACCGCCTCTAAGTGTCCGGTTTTGAGAAAACGGTGTCCGTTTCCGGACACGCGCATCCCAAAACCGGTCACTTCGTATAAGAATTTGCTTTTTTTCGGGCCGTGGATCGGAGATCAAGAAGTGGGTGACGGCGGGTTTTGGGGGGCTGCAGACGAACAGGAGAGCCTTGAGGGTATTGACCGCGTCAGAGAGCAGCAATGAGTGGGAAAAGAGGGGAAAAGAAGACGCATCGTGCGGCGTCCGTCGATCCCATGGTGGCGCTCATCTCCTCCATCGACCAGCCCGACCTCATCCTCCGGCGTTTGCGAGGGTCCATTCTCATGACTTCCTGGTTGAGCGTGGACTGGTTGATGAGCCACCCCATGATTCGGCAACCGTGTGCCAGAGCAAGAATTCCTCTTGGAGAACTCAAGAGCCAGTATCGCCAAGGGGATTTAGGCAAGCCGGACGTTGTGGATGAGGATGCCAAGTGCCGGGGCTCTCGAAAGGGGGCCATCGGTCGTCAAGAGCGGCGCGTCAAAAACCTGAGCTGTGGCCACATAAAACGAGTCGTAAGCGCTTACCTTGTTTCTCTGTTCCCAGGCTTCCCCGAGGAGCTGAAGGTGGGGGATGCGCGCAAGCTGCCAGGTAGCCAGGTCCCCCAGAGCCAAGGTTGCCCGGACCGGTTGAAGTTTCTTTCCGAGTACGGCGCGCCGAAGCACCGATAGTACTTCAACATCCACAAGTTCAGGCGCGACTAGCAGAGCGTCTTCAACAATCTCGCCAATCTTCAAACCCAAGTCGGTGCGAAGAAGAAATTCCACAGCTGCTGAGGCGTCGATTACGTATTTAGTCAACTCTTACCGGAGTTCTCGATCCCGCCCGCGGCGTTCTTCCTCAAGAAGAGAAGCCGCAGAAGAGCCCAATTTCGTGCGGGGCCGTGAAGCCAGCCGCTCGTGAAACGTACTCCGTTCCAATTCCCGCTCTACGGAGCGCAGAACGAATTCACTAAGAGTAAGGTTGTGTTTCCTGACATGCCTCTTGAGGCGCCGATAGAGTGAATCCGGTATGTTCTTCACTTGGAGGTTCGCCATATCATGAATTTAGCATGCTATCAGCATGAAATCAACGAATTGCTGGTCTTGCCCTTTGTAACTTGAAGGTCGCCAAGACAGTCCCGCTTCTGAGTTCGTAGGTTTTGGGGGTGGCAGCGTTACTTGCCTCGCGCCGAGTTGCGGAATTTTGCCCAATCAAAGACCTTCAGGCACAGGTCGATCACACTGGCGTCGAGGCTGTACACCTTATGATGGAAGCGAAACTCGTGTCCGGGCGCTCGCTCCAGGCAGCGCCGGTACAGGCAGGCGAAAGGATTCTGAAAGATCTTCGCCGGCCGCCGGGCGTTAGCCCGGGGGGTTCCCCCAACCTGATCTCGCAGTCATCCCCATTGAGCAGATCGAACGACGGATCTACTTGATTCGGGATCACAAGGTCATGTTCGACTATGATCTGGCTGAACTTTATGGAGTTCCGACGAAGGTCCTCAATCAGGCGGTTCGCCGCAACCTCGAGCGATTCCCTGAGGATTTTATGTTCCAGCTTAGCCAGCAAGAAGTGGACGTATTATACCGGTCACAAATTGTGACCGGTTCCCAGAAGCATCGCGATCCTCGATATCTACCCTACGTCTTCACACAGGAAGGCGTGGCTATGCTCTCCAGTGCCTTGCGGAGCAAACGTGCCATAATGTCAGATCAACATCTTCATCATGAGGGCTTTCGTCCGCTTGCGGCAGGTCCTGGCATAAGGATCTTGCCCGCAAAATAGAAGAACTCGAGAAAAAGTATGCCAGGCATGACAAACGGATAGAGCTCGTTTTTCAAGCCATTCAGGAACTTCTGACTCCAGAACCACTCCCGCCGAAAAGGCAGATTGGGTTCAAAGCGAAGGAGGACAACGCATCATGAGTGACGAAAAAAGGGGACAGTCTACTCAATTAGGTGAATTGAGTAGACTGTCCCCTTTTTTCCCTGATTGACTTGCCGATATGCCTCGGGTAATCTAGGCATAGGTAGTCTATGCCTAAAGCACCAGGAGTCCCGCCGGGGACACTGATTATGCTCATCCTTCGAGTGGTTGAGGAGCAGCCGCTGCATGGTTATGCGATTGCGCAACGCATCCACCAGCTCTCCAGTAAAGAACTGCAGGTGGAAGAAGGATCTTTGTATCCAGCGCTTCAAAAGCTTTTGCTCAAGGGCTGGCTGAAGGCAAATTGGACGGTCTCGGAAACCGGCCGCAAGGTGCGTGAGTACCGCATCACGGCCAGCGGCACACGGCAACTGGCGGCGGAGATGGCCGAATATCGCCGCGTCACGCAAGCCATTGGGATGGTCCTGAGTCGGAAGACGATCGGGCCGCGGGAGGAATCCGGCTGCAAGATACTCGTGATCTTGCTATTGTAGGTAATCTTCTTTCTGGTTTGCGCCCCAAGGGTGTGACCCTGGAAGGGGAGGCGAGCCGGGGAGTGCTCTTCGGTCAAATGTCCTGACCGACGTGGAAAGCGACCACGAAAAGCTCGCGAACTCCCTGATCACCGATAATCTGGAAACCAGGTAGCTGCGTCTCCATGGCAGAATAACGGATCTTCTATGCTCAGATTAGAACGATATGAAATAGACCAGTCACCAGAACAAATCATCATCCGGCTCGAGCAAAGAAAAAATGCCCTCGTGAACATCGTGATCAGCCTGGGCGTCATCATTTTGGCCGTCTGCTGCTGTTTACATCAAGAGATCCATCCTCCTTTTATTATGTGCTTCTCGGGGTGGGCGTGCTCTGGTTAGTCGGAGCGATCCTCGCTTTGCGAACGGAGACTAACTATCTCCTTACCCGTGAAGGCGTCACCTACTCTTCCTCCGGCCGACCTGAGGCCCTTTCGATTTCCGCATCCGACTTGTCACATATAGTGCTTCTAAAAATCCTCAGACCCACGGGTCGCCAAAGAAAGAATGTGATCTTTCGCCGGCAGGTGAAATTAGTGGATAAGCAGGGCTTGGAATTCAAGGGAGATTTCAGACTCCAAAAAGAAGATACCGCCTATCGGCTGGCTTCGATGATCGCGGAGTTTTACGGAATCGAGCTCCGAAAGCAAGAATGATACCTAATTAACGGCCGCCGGATCCGGCAGGCGTTAATTAGGTGTATTGCGTCAACCTGGAACGACGCCCAACAGCTGACTTTTGACCAGTCCGGCCTCAGCAATCTCAGATTGTCGCCGGATGGAAAACGCCTGGCGTTCACTCTGTTTCGTCACGGCCGGCGTCATGTCTGGCTTTTGCCCGTCGAAGGCGGTGAACTGCGGCGGTTGACCACCGATCCAATGCACCCGATCCGGCCCAGTTGGTCGCCGGACGGGAAGCAAATCGTCTTTAGGCGAGGAGCAAATGAGGTCTGGGCTGTCTCGGTTGAGGACGGCACGGAGCGTCGGATCGTCCGGCATTCAGGGCCTGTTTTCTACCCGCGCTGGTCACGCGACGGGAAATCCATTCTCTTTGACTCCAATCCAACTCGACTCTGGAAAGTCGATTCATGTCGCAGTGAGGGATTCTCTTCGTCGGATCGGGTGAGTGGCGGTGTTATACTCTTTCGCAGCATGGAACCGATCAGGGACGATCAACTCGCGCCTGCCGTAGCGGAAATTGCCCGGATTTATTCTCTGCGATTGGTCCTCGTATTCGGCTCGCAAGCCGAGGGCACCGCCACCGCAAAAAGCGATGTGGATATCGGAGTCATTACTGATCCGTTTGTTGAAATCAATGCGGATTATGATCTGGCGCTGCAAGAAGCTTTCTTCAAGATCTTCGGAACCGATCGCGTTGATCTCATATACCTGGACAAAGCCAGTCCGCTCCTGCGCTACAGGGCCTTTAGCAATGCGCTTGTTCTCTTCGACAGGGACAAAATGTTTGACCGTCTTGCCAGTTATGCTGCTCGTTATTATGCCGACACCACGAAATTCCGCGATCTTCAGAGACGGTTCATCGAGGCTTTCGTAGCTCATGACAATTGATCGCGATGTGATCGAGTCGAGGTTAGCATCGCTAACCCAGTATTTGCGGGAACTCGAAACTATACAGGGCCTGTCCTTCCAGGAATACCTGTCGGACTTCAAGAACAGGAGAACAGTGGAGCGCCTCTTGCAACTCATCATCGAAACAGCATGTGATATCAACAATCACATCGTCCTGAAAACAAACCATAAGCCTCCTTCCGATCATCACAGGTCGTTCACTCGCCTGGGCGAACTTGGAATCCTGCCTCAGTCGCTCTGCAGGGACTTGGCGCGCTCTGTGGGACTCAGAAATCGCCTCGTTCATGAATATGAGATCGTGAACGACGAAATTGTATTCAACACCATACCGACGGCACTCGAGCAGTATCGCAGCTATATCTTAATCATCGGCGAATATCTGAAATCGGAGGAGGCTTGCAGCTGTTGAGCCTGCCGGGGAGAGAGGGTCGCCGGGAGCTGAAGGCTGACGGCATATCTCACGTCCTCCACCTTGCGCCACCAAAGAGCCGCACGGCATGGTACGCAGCAAACCATCGCCACGCCCAAACTCCCTCCTTCCTCATGATCTCCCGGAACAGGATATCTGCTTCTTTCCGCGAGTAGGTGCGAGGCGGGAAAATAGTGCCATCCGGGGGGTCGCCGCCATAGCGATAGAGAAAATCGTGAATCAGCGGTGCACTTATCGAAAGCTCAAACGGCGCGATCAACCACCAGAATGCACGAGGCACTGAGGCCAGATCGAACTTGAATTGGGCCGGCACGATGATTGCGTTCGGGCCATCCTGATAGGTGTAGGGTTCTTCAAGCCGCCACGTCTCTTCGTCTACATCGTAAGTGAGAACGGGAGCCGGGAGGGTTGACTCCGCGATCCGGACTCGGTCGTGATGGAGATCCAGCGCAAACTGTTTCATTTCCCACGGCCAATTCTGAACAGATGATCATCAGCATTGTACCGGGAGCGGTGAGGGAAGGCACGTATTCGACTACGGCAGATAATAACAACCGGCGATTCCGGCGACGGGTCTCCCCTGGAACGACAGGTTAGGAGGCTTGCTCGCAGTTAACCATCCACGGTATACCGAATTGATCGACAAGCATGCCAAAACGGGCGGCCCAGAACGTCTTCTGGATCGGCATCCGCACTGTGCCGTTTTCTGCCAGTGCGTGAAATATGCGTTCTGCATCTCCCGCGTCGTCGATGCCGAGCGACACGGAGAAGCCTTTTGTTTCTTCACAGTGCTCAGGCGGACTGTCAGAACCCATCAATACCTTGTCGCCTACAATTAGGCTGGCATGAAGGATTTTATTGCGCCATTCAGACGGCACTTGTTCCGCCATCGGCGAGTCCCCGTGGGTGACCATTGTTGCGATTTTGCCGCCAAGGCACTGCTCATAGAATTAAACGCTGCCTCGCATTGGCCGTTGAAAGTAAGATAAGGATTCAATTGCATAGTCCACTCCATTGGCTGGTTAATGATTGAGAAATCTGTTCGCGTGAGGGCTCCTGGACGGTCTCGACCAGGTGTGAACCCTTGCTCTATTATACGACGAGGACCCGCAAGATCGGCACGTCGAAGGCTCCTTTTTTCCGGCAGCGCGGCTGCGTGCTCGAAAACTTCGAGCCATTTTCTGTCTGCCTTGCCATCGACTACATTTGAGGGCGAAGAGAGATCCTCGAGAATGCGGCAGGCCGGTATACTGGAGGTCTCAGCAGGATAGAAGCGTCCCAAAGGTGAGAAGGAGCCCGGCATGATTCATCCTGGACCCAGATACATCGCTGCTTGTGTCATGTTCTCCTGGGCTGTGTTCGTTCAGGAAGGCGCGCGCCTTACGTCCGAACTGGAGCAAATTGACCTTTTTATTGGTGGTGAGGATGGCTATCACTGTGCTAGGAAATCCCTTTTCAGGAGAGGGGTCGATCGGAGGGGAAAGAGCTCAATACGCAGTGGGAGGAGCGTGGGGGGTACCATCGGGAGGCTGAGTTTGTGGCTGCGCGCCTTCGGGGAGCGGGTTGAAGTCTGAGATGGTCAAAAGCGGAGAGAAAGCGGAAGGGAAGGAACACACGGGTATTTGGAAGGCTTGAGAGCGCCGATCCCTTCAGCCTTCAAAAACGGGAACAT
>JBOGJG010000227.1:0-3864 GCA_050747825.1 Acidobacteriota bacterium
CAACTCCCTGTGATCACAATCATCGCAATCCGTGATCACAATGCTCGGAATCAGCGATCGCAATCCGTCGGAAATCGTGATCTCAATCGATTGGAATCAGTGATCACTATGGCGCGGAATACACAAAACGCCCATGAAGCGCTCAATTGGTCGTTCTTCGGGCCAAAAATACGGGACTCACGCCCGTATCGCTTCGATGAGCGGAGCGACGCCCAATAGGCGCATCACACGCTTCAGATTGTAGGCCAGGACATGCAAACTCATCTCGGTACTCACGCGCTCGAGCGTTTTGGTGAGGAAGTGCGTCGACCCCATCCACGCTTTTATCGTCCCAAAGGGATGCTCGGCCGTCTTTCGACGCACCCGCATTTTCTCAGGGTCTCGGTCTAGCCGCGCTTGCACCGCCTCAATGACCTCTTCGTGCTCCCAGCGCGAGACGCGTCGAAACGGGCTGGGCGTACAGCGTGCCTTGATGGAGCAACTCGGGCAGGCTGAGCTCCAATACCGATGCACCCTCTGTCCTTTCTCCACCGTCGTCATGCGCCACTTCAAACGCTCCCCAGCCGGACACCGATACTCATCGTCTTCGGGAATGTAATGAAAATCTCGCTTGCCAAAACGCCCTTCGGCCTGACTGCCCGAAGTCTGCGGCTTGGGCAGGAACGTGGTGATGCCAGCCTCGTCGCACGCCAATATCTCTTCGCCTTTGAAGTACCCACGGTCTGCGACGACCGTGAGGTTTTCGCTACCGCAGTGCGCGCTTGCTTCGCCATTGAAGAGAGTTGATCGCGATCGTGGCCAACGTTGGTCACCTCGTGCGCTACGATTAGATGGTGCTTGGCGTCCACCGCGGTCTGCACGTTGTAGCCCACCATCCCCGTGCCTCGGCCACTGGTAGCCATCGAACGCGCATCGGGGTCAGTCAAAGAGAGCTGTTGGTCCGGCGCCGCCTGCATCTCAACCTCAAGCTCCTTCAAGCGCTGCATCTCCTGCTTCAGCGTCTCGATCTTGTCTTTTAACCGAGTCGTCTTTGGCTCGGCTATCTCTGGCTCTTCACGGTCGGCGCTGTCGAGTTGGCCCAGGTATCGCTCGATACTCTGGTCCACCTGCTCCATGCGCCGTTTCATCTTCGCACGCGTGAAGTTCTTATCTCGGTTGTTCACCGCTTTGAACTTACTCCCGTCAATCGTCACCAGCGATTCAGTGAACAGGCTCAATCCTCGACACAGCACCACAAGCTCCCGACATACCCCACGCAGCGCTTTACCGTTGTTCTTGCGGAACTCTGCAATCGTCTTGTGGGTCCTGGGATTCTGGTTCGTGTTTCAGATCCTCAATTCGGCGACAGCGGGTGAAGCGCAGAGTGGTGTGGCTTAGTTAGCGCACATCGGGGGGTTTATCGCTGGAATGGCGTTGACCCCCTTTTCAAATACCGACACGTGCCGTTTTTTCATCGACCTCCCCGCTACTAGCGCATCCCACAGAATCCGGTCCTTGACGCGGGTGTCGAGAATCTTAGTCACGGGATCGGCGCCCGATCCGGAGGAGCGCTTCTTTCATGGCGGCGGTGAAATCGGGCCGGGCGTAGATATCGTTATGTCCGGCTCCCCGGATGGTCCGGTCGAAGACCAGATGGGGGATTGCCTGACGCAAGCCTTCGGTGCGCGCCGGGGAGACGATGGTGTCGTTTTCGGCGGCGATAATCGCCGTCGGCACCGCTGTCTTGCGCATCCAATCGGCGACCGGCATGCGGTGGCGCAGCAGTGACCGCACCGGCATCCAGAAGTAATGCTGTTGCGCCAGTTTCACGAGGGAGTCAAACGGCGTCACCAGGACCACGCCTTGGAGCGGACGATGGGCGGCCAGATGCGCCGCGACGCCCGCCCCAAGGCTGAGCCCCACAGCGATGACCCGATCGGGGTCACGCGTTTGCTTGATATGGTCGTAGACGAGAAGCCCGTCGGCAAGGAGCGCCGCCGCGCCGGGTCGTCCGGTGCTGGGCCAATAGCCGCGATAGTGAAAGGCGACGATATCGGCTTGGGGGTAGTGCTCACGCAGGTAAAGCGCCAGGTCCCCGGCGTTCCAGGCATTGCCGCCGAAGGCCAGGAGCAAGGGCGGTGTCCCTTCGGCGCTTTCGGAAGCGGGCAAAAGCACACCGGCGAGCCGGTCTCCGCCCGAGATCTCGATCTCCAGACGCTCTGCCGATTCGGGTAGCGCCAGGGCGCTTTTGCCCATCAGCCAGGTGGGAAAAAGAAGCCACGTCTGCGTCAAATATAGCAGGATAAGGAGACCGGCATAGATCGCCGCTATGGTGAAAAGAATCTTGGCCATCCACAATCGCCTGTCTCGGGATTATGTAGATCCTGCCACAACCAGCAGCTTGTGCGGGCCTTCGCCGCTCGTGCCTGGCCGATGTTGAGCAGAAATGCTCGTCGGTTCATTGGGGGTCAGATGCGGGCCTGGAAGCCTGCCGGACTTAGGATGAATCTACGGCGGTGATAGGAAATCGGTCCATTTTTTCGGACATTCTCGTTAAATAGAACCCACTATTCGCCTCCAATGATGGAAAAACCGCGATTTCCCACTCGTCTCGCTACGATCCCCCAAGTCCGACAGGCTCCTAGGCGCAAAAGGCCGCCGCCTCCTTCGGTGCCACGAGCCGAGGACAGGCGGCGCGCACCTCTTCGTATACCCGTTCCGGCTCGCCATCATAACGCCTGGAGAAGTGGAAAGGGATCAAATGGACGACTGCCATAGCGGTGGCGATTTCCCCGCATGCGCGCGCGGTCAGATGCCCGGTCCGTTCGGCTTGTGCTCTGTCGGCCTCGATAAAGCTCGCTTCGCAAAAGAAGCTCATGCCGAGAAAGCTGAAGCCCTCCTCGACGGAGCGGATCGCAGTCTTGTCCCGATCGAGCGCGAGCCCCAACTCTGCGGCGGCGTCCTCGGCGAGCCCTAGGGCGCGTTCGGCCTCCGCCCGCTCGCGCGCCAAGACGTGACTACAGAACCCTCCTCCAGGGGAAGGCCCTCGACTACGACCTTGCCTTCAACAACCTTGCCGGTAGCGACTCTAATGATACTCCGCTGCGCATGACATGTCTTGGCGCACGGCTCGCTTTGCCCCGTCGATCATCGCGACCGGCGGGATGCGCAAGCTGCGGCGCACTCACGCTAGGCCATGCTCGCCGATGGCAGTCCCAATGGCATCCGTCAACTCGTCGACCAAACGAAACGCTTTCTCGGATCCCGCGCTACGCCTGGCTTGCGCGAAGCTGCGTTCGAGACGTCTCCGTAACTCATTCGGGAGAGCCTTAGTGCTGGTCAGCTCGGCCATTTCACCGAGTATGAGCGCGTCGCGCCGGGCGTGGGTGCGAGAAGCGACGCAGGCGTGATGAAACAGTGCGCGGCCTAAAACGACGTAGGGGAAATTTGGATTACGGCTTGGGCCCACACGCGCTTCCTTGCCACCTAAAGGGATCCCGAACAACCGGACGTGTGCGATGCGTTTGGCGGAAAACCATGCGGACGTGCCGCCGATGACGGAGCCCAAAACAGCCCCCACCATCAAGGAGGCCCCGCCGAGCGCGACGTCGGCGCCGGTGCCGAGCAAAGCGCCGCTAACGGCGCCGGTAGCCAGTAACTGAGTGGTGCTAAGCCCCCAAAAAGACCAGGTGTGTTCCGAAAAGAGATCCTGCTCGACGAGCTTAAAAGCCGATTCCTCGCGTTGCAGGGAGTGGTAGTCATAGATCGCCTGTATCGTGTCCCGGCATTCCTGTTCCCGCATTCGGAGCTTATCTCGATAGTGGTTCATTAACTGTGTTTCGTAGACCTTGGCGTCACCCTCGGAGGCTAGGCGTTTACTCACTT
>JBOGJG010000228.1:0-46976 GCA_050747825.1 Acidobacteriota bacterium
CCAGACCAGTTCAACTCGTTCTGCCAATGTTGCCCTCGCCAGTCGGATATCGGCTGTTGCAAGGGGGAGGGGACTCTTGAGTTCCTCCCCGATCAGCAATGCTGAGGCGGCCATGCGACCACATTGATTGGGCAGAAGTAAAGCTCTGACGGAGAAGGCGTTCGATTAGCGTAATTCGCTGGCTGGGAGATCCTGCCACGGGATGACCTCCCCGCCGGACCGCGATTGGCGCTGCTCGCCTCAGGCTGATTGTCAATTAAATTTACAATTAGCCCAGAAGAAGGCTCTTCGTCGATTTTGGAAGTCCAGCGTTTATAGAAGGATGTATGAAGTTTTTGTACAGGGAGTTATCGGAAACGGTTTTACTGGCGGCGCTCGAGGTGCATGAGGCGCTGGGCACAGGATTTCTAGAGAAAGTTTATGCAGAGGCGCTGGAGTATGAGTTAGGCTTGCGCAAGGTCGAATATCAACGAGAAGTGTGTGTCCCCGTCGAGTACAAGGGCCAGCCGGTCGGTAAGTACAAGGCTGATTTCATCGTCGATGGGAAAATCATCCTGGAACTGAAGGCGATATCCTGCCTTGCGCCGATTCATCTCGAACAGGTTCGCCATTATCTGGTCGCCACCGGATTTCAGCTCGCGATCCTTCTGAATTTCGGCACGGATCCGCTGGAGCACACAAGGATCGTTAAAGACTATTGGGATCGAATGACTAAGTACAGTGGTGCATAAGCTTCAGGCGTAGCCCTTATCTCGCAGGTAGGCCATGACCTTGTCATAGAGGGTCTCGCCTTCATCTCTGAAATTCTCGTAGTCGCTTTCCCTGAACACGTAGGGGGAGATATAGTCAGCCTCCTGGCGGTACTTCATGAGCCGGGATACGATATGGGCATCGGCGGCTGCAAAGGGGCCATCCTTTACGAAATGCAGGGCGGCGGCGCCGTTAGCTTCCTCAGCCCGGCGCAGCTCAGCTTCAATATTGGCTTTTTTATTAGCCTCCGTCACAGGGGGATGCCCTCGCGCTCGATATCCAAAGCGATTCTTCTTTCGCGGGACTTCAGGATCTCAAAATCGTTTACGGACAAGACCAGGGCTGAAATGGGAAAGAGATGCTCAAGCTCAATCTGGGCGACCACATTCAGGATCTGACGCTTGCGTTCAGCGCTGAGATCCCTTACCAGGATCGCCACATCCAGGTCGGACCCCGGTTCCGCATCCCCCCGCGCTTTGGAGCCGAAGAGGACGATCCTTTCCAGTTCCGGGCCCAGAAACTCCTCGATGCTTTGCTTCAGCTCTTCGAGAACTTGTTTTTCGTGAGGCCGAAGAAACTGCACTTTTTTCTTACTCGTTCACGGGCATCACCAGCAGCATGGCTAAACCCAGGGCTCCCAGCCAGGTTCGTACTCGCGACCCCAGAGCTTCATGACTTCGTCGTTGTCCGGGACCGGCTCCTCTACGGGATCACAAGGGAAAAGCCTCCCCAGGCGCTGGCCCATGAAGGTGGCATGGCACAGGGTCGGACCCTCCGTCGCCGGCCGGCTTTCCTCCCGGATGTGCCCGTTGGCCGGATCACAAGCCAGAGTTCTCTGCAGGCGCAGGGCGATGTTGGCCAGGTGGCACAGCAGCGTGCTTTTGTGGCCCTCTTCAATCTCGGCGTTCAGGACAGCTCGGCCCTGAATCGCCTCCACAAAGTTGGTGAAATGGTAGGCGTCCCCCGGACCTTTCTCGGGGTGCTCCGATTCAAAAATCAGTTTTCCGTCCAGATCGTAAACCTGATAGCTCCCATCGCTAAAGACCAGGCTGCCTCCCTCCCCGTGAAAACTGACGACGCCCGGCAATTTGGCCCCCCGCCCGGTGCAGCTCAGGCCCTCCCACATCACCGACCTTCCCCCTTCAAAGTCCAGCCCAATTACCTGGGTATCCGGAGTTTCCTGGTCGTCGGTCCAGTGATAGCGGCCGCCCGAGGAGCTCACCTGGATTGGATAATCAACGCCCAGGCCCCAGCGCGAAAGATCGACGGTGTGAATGGCCATGTTTCCCGCTTCGCCGCTGCCCCAGTGCCAGAACCAATGCCAGTTGTAGTGGATCAGATTGTCCTGAAAAGAACGGCGCGGCGCCGGACCCTGCCATAAATCATAGTCGAGCGCTTGAGGAATTGCCGCCGGCCGGCCATGGCCGATGGAGGGGCGTCTGTTCACGTAGCCGCTGCGGGAATGATAGACCCTGCCGATGATGCCGCCGCGGAGCTGCTCGACGGCTTCGATCATCAGCGGCGAGGAGCGGCGCTGAGTGCCGATCTGGACCAACCGCTGGTACTTGCGGGCCGCTTCCACCATCAGCTCTCCTTCGGCGGGATTATGACTGCACGGCTTCTCGACGTAAACGTGCTTTCCCGCCTGGCAGGCCAGGATTGTGGCCGGAGCGTGCCAGTGGTCCGGGGCGGCGATCACCAGGGCGTCCACGTCGGGATCTTCCAGCGCGCGGCGAAAATCGCGTTCGCTGCGTGGCGCCGGAAGCCCCAGGTTCACGACCGCTCCCACGCCCTTGGCGACAGCCGCCTCGTCCACGTCGCAAATGTAGGCGACGTCCACGTCCGGAAGCCGGGCAAAGCCCCGGGCCAGGGCACTGCCCCGATTATTCGCTCCCATCACGGCCACGACCACACGGTCATTAGCGGAGATTATTTGCCGGGCATGAGCACTGTGTGCTCGCAGCCCGATAGACGCGGCCGTACTCCCCGCCGCAACAGTCCTGAGAAAATCCCGTCTGGTTTTCTTGCTCTTCATGAGGTACTCCTTAAATCCGTGGCTTAAAACAGGTTGTCCGTGTCGGCGGGGCCGCCGCCATCCCCGAGCGACTGATCGATCGACTCCGGATCTTCCCCGGCTTCCAGACGATCGACGACCTGATTGAACTCCGGCCCGAGATCCTCCCCCAGCTCGCCGCCCAGCTTCTTCATCATCCGCGCCATCGACTTGGGATCGTTTTCATCGATATCCCCCCACTTGGACGGATCGGCCATGCTCTCCAGGCGGCTTTCCTCAGACTTCATCATCGCTACCCGCGAGAATAGCTGCTCCAGGTCGGCGCTGCCGCAGCGGCACTGCGTCCCTTCGGCGTCGGACATGCGCCAGAAGAAGCGCGAGAAGCGGCGCTCGCAAGAGCGGCAGCAATATTCGTAAACCGGCATGCCGGGTATTATAATCCATTTCTTTTGGGCACAGGAGAATGGCACGAATATCGAACAAGATCATTATCAAAGGGCTGATCACCCTCGGGCTGCTGGGTTTTTTGCTCTATCAGATGAATCTGCGCACATTTGTCGAGATCGTCTCGTCGGCCAGCGTTCCTTTGATCCTACTGGCGGCCCTGGTCCAGGCTGGTACCTCCCTTCTTTCGGTGGGCCGCTGGAAGATCATCCTGGAGGATTTTCATATCAGAATCGACGCCCTGTCGCTCACCAAGCTCACCTTCATCGGGCATTTCTTTAATCTTTTTCTCCCCTCTGCCATCGGAGGCGATTTTTTCCGCGCCTACTATCTATCCAAGAGAGGGAATCGGGGGATGTCCACCACGCTGACCACCACCCTGCTGGACCGCAGCGCCGGACTGGCGGCCCTCCTGGCGATAGGGACGGCGGCGGCGGCCGTTCATCCCATCCGGATCGAAGGATTCTCGCTGATCTATCTGTACCTAGCGCTGATCAGCGGCTACGTCCTCGCCAGCGTGGCTCTCTTTCATTCCTGGATGCACCGGAGGCTGACCGGTTTTCTGAAGAGGAGGCACCTGGAAGGGATCGAGGAAAAGCTGGAGCTGGTTTATCGCGGCCTCAGGCAGTTGAGAAAAAATCACAGGGCGATTGCAATCGTGTTCGGGATTTCACTGGTGATCCAGTTTCTGGCCGTCGTGATCATTTGGATCGCCGCCCGGGCGATCGGGATCGAGGCTCCGTTCTGGGTTTTTCTGATCTTTATACCGATCGTGAATCTGACGATCATGATTCCGTTGACGATCAACGGGCATGGCCTCAGAGAAAGCGTCTATTTCCTGCTCTTCTCGAGAATTGGGGTGCCGGTGGAGATGGCGGTGACGTTGTCGCTGCTGAATTTTGTCATCGTGGCGCTGGCGTCGCTGCCGGGAGGGGTGGTGTACTCGCTGTATAAGAGGGATGAACATATTGAGATCGAAGGCATGAGCCGCGAAATGCGCGAAAGGGATCGCGAAGGGATATGAGGGTGCTGTTGACGGGGGGAGCGGGGTTTATCGGGTCGCATCTGGCGGAAGGGCTGCTGGAGCAGGGGAAGGAACTGGTCGTCCTGGATAATTTCAATGATTTCTATGATCCGAGGGTGAAAGAGCAGAACCTCGAGTCGGTGCGGCGGAAGGGAGAGTTCACGCTCTGCAGGCAGGATTTGCTCGACAGAGGCGCTCTGGAAAACCTCGTTAAGGTCCATTCGCCGGAGGTGATCGTGCACTTGGCGGCTTACGCGGGAGTCCGTCCTTCGCTTGAGAACCCGGCGCTTTACTCGGACGTAAACGTCACCGGGACGACACACCTGTTGGAGCTGGCCCGGCAGCACGGGGTTCGACAATTTATTTTTGGCAGCTCCTCATCCGTGTATGGCGTCAACAGCAAAGTCCCTTTTCATGAAGACGACCCGGTGCAGAGGCCGATTTCGCCCTATGCGGCCGGCAAGCGGGCCGGCGAGCTGCTGGGGTTTGTGTACCACCACAACTATGGGCTGCCGGTCACCTGCCTGCGCTTTTTCACGGTCTATGGACCCCGCCAGCGTCCCGAGATGGCGATTCACAAATTCACGCGCCGGATTGAGCAGGGCGAGCAGATTGGGCTTTACCACGAGGGGAAATCGGAGCGGGATTATACCTATGTGGATGATATCGTGCAGGGCATCCTGGCGGCCCTCGACCGGCCTTCCGGATTTGAGATTTACAATCTGGGGAATTCCAGGACGGTGAAGCTGGGGGAGCTGATCCGCTTGATCGAGGAGGCGCTGGGGAAGAAGGCCCAGGTGACATTGATGGCGGCGCAGCCGGGCGATGTGCCGATTACCTATGCGGATATTTCGAAGGCCAGGGAGAAGCTGGGGTATGAGCCGGGGACGCCGATAGAGGAAGGGGTCAGGAAATTCGTTGAATGGTTTAGGGCCGAGAGATTTCGAAGATGAAGACCTTATTGTCCTTCTCGTCGGTCACGTAGGCGAAGCGGTCGTCGGGGGAGAGCTGAATGTCGATCGGCTTGTCCTTGACCTTGAAGGTCGCCACTTTCTGAAAGTCCGGGGTCAGAACGGAGACCGCCTTATCCCCGGTTTCGACCACGAAGATGTTGCCCTCGCGGCTCACGTCCAGCGACCAGGGCCGCTTGCCCACGCTGACGCGGCGCGTTTCCCTGAGGTCGAGCAGATCGATCACGGAGATGTCGTTGGTCCGGCTGTTGGAAACGTACAAGGTATTGCCGTCGGGGGAGAGGGCGATCCCGTCAGGCGCATGGCCTACCGCCATCTTCTGGATGACCTTTTTATCGGCGATGTCAATGACGTACAGCTCGTCCGAGCCTCCGCAGATTACGTAAAGATAATCGCCCAGCAGTGAAACGGCCGCCGCCAGCGGGCGCACGCCAATCTCGATTTCTCCGGTGACGTCATGGCTGGTCGTGTCGATAAAATCGACGCGGCCGATCTTGCCGCGCCCGAAGTTGGTCACGAAAGCCTGGGCGCCGTTGGGAGAAATGACCACGTTGCTGGGGATGCCCGACACCTTGATGTCATCCAGGATCTGGTAGGTCTTGGCGTCAACGACCTTCACCAGCCCGTTGCTGTAGTTGGTGACAAAGATCTTGGTTCCGGAAGGGTTCACGGCGATGCCCAGCGGTTCGTATCCGGCATAGAACGTGGCGACCACGCGACGGCGGGTCGTGTCAATGACCTTCACCTCATCCGAAGCGAAATTGGTGACGTAAAGCAGACCGCCATCCGGACTGAGCGCCGCATAAGTCGGCGCATTTCCAACCTTGACCTCACCGACCGGCGTGATGCGGAAAGCGCTGACCAGCAGAGCAAGTAGGGTTAAGAGAAAGATTTTCTTCATCGGTATTCAAGTTCCAAGTTTCAAGTTTCAAGTTTCAGGCCAAGTTTCAGGTTTGAGATTAAGGTTAATTCGAGAATTCCCACTTGGAACTTGGAACTTGGAACTTCCCCTCCGTAGCTTGCAGGCCACCAGCGTATTCTTCATCAACTGCGCAATGGTGAG
Source organism: Acidobacteriota bacterium (assembly GCA_050747825.1). Classification (GTDB taxonomy): domain Bacteria; phylum Acidobacteriota; class UBA6911; order RPQK01; family JBOGJG01; genus JBOGJG01. The sequence goes on from JBOGJG010000228.1 coordinate 6,267, forward strand.
CGGTCCGACTCCGCCGGGGACCGGCGTCACGGCTGCGGCCACTCCCAGCGGATCGCGGGGATGAACGTCCCCCACCAGCGTATAGCCTTTGCTCTCCAGGTGCTTCATTCTATCCGATTCTTCTCCAAATAGATGAGCGACTTCCTCCCGGGTTTCAATCCGGTTGATGCCCACGTCTACGACTAGGGCGCCTTCTTTAATGTACTCACGGGTGACGAGCGCCGGACGTCCCAGCGCGGCGATCAGAATGTCGGCGCGCCGGCAGACCGCCGGCAGGTCGCGGGTGCGCGAGTGGCAAATGGTGACCGTGGCATGCTCATGAAGGAGCAGCAGCGCCATCGGCTTTCCCACGATGTTGCTCCGGCCTACCACGACGGCCTCGGCTCCTTTTAGGGGAATGCCTTCGCGCCGCAGCATTTCCAGGATTCCCATGGGGGTGCAGGGCGCCAGGTCCGTTTTTCCTTCCACCAGCCGCCCCACGTTCACTGGGTGAAATCCGTCCACGTCCTTGTCGGGGCGCAGCGCTGAGAGGATCGTCTTCTCGTCGATCTGCTCCGGAAGAGGAAGCTGTACCAGGATGCCGTCGATCTCCTCCCGGCCGTTGAGCCGGCTGATTACGTGAAGCAGCTCGTCAGTCGTGGTCGCCAGGGGAAGCTCGATTTTTTCCGAGTGCATCCCCAGCTCGGCGCAGGTCCGGGTCTTGCTGCCGACGTACACCCGGGAAGCCGGATCCTCTCCCACCAGGACCGCCGCCAGCCCGGGGGTGATCCCCTGGCCGCGCAGCGCCTCCATCTCTTTGGCGACCTCCGCCTTGACCTGCTGTGCAGTCTTCTGGCCTTCGAGGATGCGCGTTTCCATCGTCAAAATGTTAGCACACCGGACATGATCGGGGGCGCTCTCTGGGAGCCGCGACCGTTAGGGAGCGGCCCTGAGCGCATAGATGCTTTTGTACGCGTGGTAGTTGCCCATGACTCGTAGGACATAGAGCTTCGTCTCCCGAAAACCGATATTCGCCACGAAAAAGGGGGCCTCCTGGCGCGGTGTCTTCCGCGACCAGCGCTGGACGTTGTCGGCGCCTCCGTTGTAGGACGCCAACGCCTTCTCGAGCGATCCGTCAAACTGGCGCACGAGCTTGCTCACATAGTAGGCACCGAGCTGAATGGAGACTTCCGGACGGTAGAGGTCGTACTCGTCAATCTCACCCAGGCGCAGTTCGGAAGCCAGCCGGTTGGCGGTGCCCGACATGAACTGCATCAAGCCCCGGGCGGAAGCCGGAGACTTGGAATCCTTCTGAAAACGGCTTTCCTGCTGGATCAACGCCAGGATAAACTCAGGGTCTACGTTGAAGCGATCGCCGAAGCGCTGCACCAGCGACCAGTAATGGCGCGGGTACAGTAGGGAGCGGAGAGCTTCCGGATAGGACTCGGGCATGACGCGCGGGAAAGCGGACTGCCGGAGCCGCTCGGCGGCAGCCAGGGATTCGGCCGGGAGATGGCCCAGGTCGGCCAGATACGCCAGGGCGTACAACTGGCCGCTGGCCGCTGAGCGCTGCCCGTGTCTTAATTCCCAGTAGGCTTCGTCGTAGAGGCGCAGGAAGAGGAGCTCGGAGAGGCGGTCGGTTCCGTGGGCGGATTTCTGTTCGGGAGACCAGAAGAGAGGGCGCGGTTGTGGGAGGGATTGGCGCCAACTCTGGGTGGGGCTTGGCCAACGAATCACACGAATTTCACGAATGGATGAAGCCCGGTCGCGGGAGATGTAGGCGAAATAGTTGGGGCTGCCGGTGAAAGCCTCCTCGTAAGCGGCAAAGGCCTCGTCCTTGCGCCCCAGGTGCTCCAGAGCGTACCCCTTCCAGTAGTAAATTTCCTCCTGGGTGACGCCGGAAGGCAGTTGGACCGAGCTGAGGTGATCGAGCGCCTGAAGATACTGCAAGGCCGAAGTCCATTCGTCCGATTCCAGGTGCAGGACGGCCAGGAAATAGCGGAATCGGTCCTTCTCGCTGGGCGCCAGGACCGAAAGGGCCCGGCGCGCCGCTTCCTGGGCAGCTTGCGTCTGGCCCAGCCAGCGGTAAGCGTCTCCCAGGTTATAGTATGCGTTGTCCACCAGTTCACTCTTCGGATGCCGGTCGATGATGTAGCGGTAAGCCTCAATGGCCTCCTGGTAATCGTCCAGGCGCAGGTACATGTTGCCGGTCAGGTACTTGCTGAAGAGTCCCCAGTAGGTCGCCGGATAGCGGCGATAAGACTCGTTGTAAGCGTCGATGGTCTTCTTGAAATCGCCGTCAAAGGAGTAGCTCCGGGCCAGAAGATAAGCGTCCTCGTCGGCCGAAGGACTCTTGGGGAAGTCCCGCAGCAGTTTTTGCAGATAGGGCCGCGCGGTGTCGGTCTGGCGGTTGTTGAGGAAAACTCGGGCGCGCCTGCGAGTGTCCGTTTCGCCCAGACGCTCCAGCGGCTGCAGCTTGTGAAGCTCACGCGCGGCCCGGTAGGCGATATCGTCGTTTTCGTTGGCGGCCATGAGGAGGCTCAGCTCGGCTTGTGCCAGACCGGAGGACTGAGAGGTAAGGCCTGAGGCCTGAGGCTTGAGGCCTGAGGGTTTTAAGAGCAAAAGCGCGCGGTTCAGGCGGGCTGGACGGGCTTGCGGTCCGGCTCTGTCGATGATCCTGTCATACCAGGTCAATGCCTCGTTTGTGAGATTCTGCTCTTCCAGCAGCCTGGCGTATTGCAGGGCGACTGAGCCCCATTGGCGGTGCTTTTCGTGCTCGGTCAGGAATTCTTCAAACAGGTGGCCGGTGGCGGGTGGCGGGTGGCGGGTTTCGATCAGGTGGAGGAGGACCGAGTCTTGGAGCGGGAAATCAGTGTTGAGAAGGCTCTGGAATCCTTCGGCGGCCTGGTCGAGCTGGCCGGCCTGGCGGCGAGTGACGGACTCGAGGTAGATCAGGTTATTGAGCTCGTAAAGCTTGGGGTAAGCCTGTTCGGCAGTTTGCAGGTGGCGCAGGGCATCGGAAAAGCGTTCTTCCGCGCGCGCACTTGCGGCCTGCTCGAGAAGTTCCGGCAGCGTAGTCTGAGCCTGTAACGCGAAAATCCCGAATAGCAGCGAAAAAAGCGCCAAAAGCTTCACAATACCAAGGATCTCATTTCACCCAAATGGTTTCACCCATACGCCCCTCAGGCCTACGGTCTACAGCCTCACGGATAAATCCGATACAGCATCCTCGGAAACGGAATCGTCTCGCGCACGTGCTCCAGGCCGCAGATCCAGGCGACCACGCGCTCTATGCCCATTCCGAAGCCGGCATGGGGGACGCTGCCGTACTTGCGCAGGTCCAGGTACCACTGGAAAGCCTGGACGGGCAGATTGTGCTCCCGGATGCGCTCCAGCAGCAGGTCATGATCGTGGATGCGCTGGCTGCCGCCGATGATCTCGCCGTATCCCTCGGGCGCCAGCATGTCCATGCACAGGGCCAGACCGGGGTTATCCGGGTCGGGCTGCATGTAAAAGGCCTTGATGTCCTTGGGGTAGCGGTGCACGATCACCGGCTGTTCGAATTGAGAGGAGATGACCGTCTCGTCGGCGCCGCCGAAGTCGGCCCCGCGCACGGTCTCCGTCCCTTGCTTTTCCAGGATGTCAAAGGCTTCGTCATAGCGGATGCGCGGGAAGGGAGGTTTTCCCGCCTTCTCGAGCAGCGTGGTGTCACGCTCCAGGACGTTCAGCTCCTCCCCCCGGTGCTCCAGCACGTGCCGCACGATAGAGGAGACAAAATCTTCGGCCAGCTTCATGATGTCGTCCAGTTCGGCGAAGGCGACTTCCGGTTCGACCATCCAGAACTCCATGAGGTGGCGGCGGGTCTTGGATTTTTCAGCGCGAAAGGTGGGACCGAAACAGTATGTCTTCCCCACCGACAGGGCGGCGGCTTCGTTGTATAGCTGGCCGCTCTGGGTGAGATAGGCCAGCTCGCCGAAGTAGTCCAGCTCGAAGAGAGTCGTCGTGCCTTCGCAGGCCGCCGGCGTGATGATGGGAGTGTCCACCAGGATGAAACCGTTTGCGTCGAAGAATTCGCGGACACGCTTGATGATTTCGTGCCTGATCAACAGGACCGCGTGCTGTCTGGAGGATCGGAGCCAGAGGTGGCGGTTTTCCATTAAAAAGGCGGTGCCGTGCTCTTTGGGAGTAATGGGGTAGTCGTGGGCGAGCTGGATGACCTGTAAATCGGTGACGTCCAGCTCGTAGCCTCCGGGCGCGCGGTCGTCCTTTTTGACTTTGCCGGTAACGGCCAGGGACGATTCCTGGGTCAGGCCGTCGGCGGCCTCGAAGACCTCCGGCGCGACGTTCTTCTGGAAGACGACGGCCTGAATCGTGCCCGTGCCGTCGCGGACCAGCAGAAAGCGCAGCTTGCCCTTGTCGGTTTTGTGATAAAGCCAGCCTTTGAGGGTGACCTCCCGGTCAACGTGCTTGCCGATATCCGCGATGTACATGTGGTTCATACCCAATCAGGGCCGCTCCGGTCAGGGGCCAGCGGTCAGCCGGTCAGCTTGGGCGACCTCGCCTCCAGTTTCCTTCTCGACAATCTCCCCAATATACGGAAACTCGTCGAGAGCCCGCAAGGAAATGAGCGCCCGGCGCAGTGATCCCTCGACGTACTGCTCGTAAATGTAATGGTTGCGGACCGTAATCTGGTAAGCGTATGTCCCCAGCGCTTTGAGCAGCCGCTGCACGCACATGAGGTGAAACTGGCGCTGGAAGTCATCAAATCCGGCGGATTGCGGAGACCTTTCCAGGTAATAATCGATAAGCGATCTCGTCTGTTCCTCCTCCAGTCCGATCGAGTCTTTCAACAGGGAGGCAAGGTCATAGGAAGGAGGTCCCCAGCGCGCGTCCTGAAAATCGATGATGTAAAGCTGTCCGTCGCGGAACATCAAATTGCGGATGTGGTAGTCGCGATGGCACAGCACTCGGGGGCAGGCGGCCAGTTCTGTGGCCAGACGTCCAAATTCAGCCGTCAGCGGACTGTCATCCGGCGGCTGGACCTGCCGGTAATTGATCAAATAATTCTTGCGAAAAAACTCCAGCTCCCACTTCAGCTTCTCCTCGTCAAAGGCCAGCTTGGAGGCCTCATAGTCCGGGCGAAGAGCCTCTGTTCCCCGGCTCTGGATGGTCAGGATCAGGTCAATCGACTGGCGCAACAGACTTTCCTGATCCTGGGGAGAGGCGTTGATGAGCCGGCGCTGCAGGGATTCGTTGCCCAGGTCTTCCTGAACCACAATGCCCAGCGGTCCGTCCATGGCGATGATCGTGGGCACGGGAAGCCCGGCTTGCTGAAACAGGTCGTACACCTGTTTGTAGCTGAAATGTTCCGGATCGAAGGGCTCCGGATAGGCGGCCATGATATAGCTTTGGCCGGACTGCGTTTCAAAGCGAAAGTACTGGCGCATGGAAGCGTCCCCCACCAGCTTGCTGATGTTGTAGGGGTATCCGGGACGAAATGTCTCGCGCACGAAATTCATCAGGCGCTGCTGCACCGGCGCAAATTCCTGCTTCATCATTTCATTCTAAGCCAATCCATTCGTGTAATTAGTGTGATTCGTCGGCCCAAATTTTGTAATCTCCCGGATTATCCAGGTCCGGAGTAATTAGCGCACCATCCAAACGCACCCCCGCCGGCAGCCGCACATCACTGGTCAGGATGACATTCTTCAGAGAGCAGCCCGCGCCCACCTCAACCCTGTCCCAAAAAATGCAGTTCTCCAGCACCGTCCCCCGCCCAACTTCCACCGAACTCCCTGCGATCACCGAGCGGCATTCCGCCTCGATCTCGCTCTCCAGCAGGTTTTCCAAGTCCCGTCTCCGCAGGACTTCCAAAGACTTCTCCAGGTAGCGCCTGGGCGTGCTGCATTCGGCCCAGTAGGCCTGGCTGACGAACCCTTTTATCTTGTGGCCCGCCTGCATCAGCTTGGGATAGAGATCGGTCACCGTGTCGGAGGGACCTTCGGGGATGAAGTCCAGGACCTGCGGGGAAAGGATGTGGATGCCGGTGAAGATGTAGGGCTTGGCCGCTCCCTTACGGTCGCGGCTCGGATGATTGCGCCCGAAGAATGCGATGATGTTACTATCGTCGTCCACGAGGACGGGGTTGAAGGGGTCGCCTTCGGAGAAGGGAACTAACACCAACGTTACCCTGGCGCCAGACTCTCGGTGGAACTCAACGGCCCGGCTGAGGTCTTCTTCGAAGTAGATCTTTCCATTGGAGACGATGATCGTGCTGCCGGCCAGGATTTCCCGCACCTTGCCCAGCGCACCAGCGGTCCCCAGGATCTGCTCTTCGTAGGAGAAAGACCCTTTTTCCCCCACCGCTTCCACGACTGTCTCCGGCAGATGATGAAGGTTGATCACGACCTCTTCGACTTGGATCTGTCGCAAAAGTTCCAGCGAGTATTGAATCAGCGGCTTGTTCAGGAAAGGAACCGCCGGCTTGGCGCGAAAGCAGGTCAGGGGCCGAAGCCTCGTGCCCAGACCGGCGGCGAGGATCACGCCCTTCACGCCCGCGGCTCCGAATAAAGTTCAACATAGTTCTTTTTGATAAAGGACTCCCGTCCCCAGCCAAATTGGGCAGCCAGTTCTTCGATGGCCTGAGGTGGTCCTTCCAGCTCTGCAAAGGTCCCGATCGGGGTTTCATCCAGGCACACGTGGAGGCGTTGGCCGCCTGAGTCGATCTCCAGGATTTCGCGAAATTTCGCGTAGCTGAAAACGACCTGCAACCCCAGAGCCTCAAAAATCTGCCGGATGGCTGCGCCTTCCGCCAAAGGAACCTCGATCTCTTCCCGTTTCTTGTATAAAGGATCCTCCTGTATCCGGCCCTTGAACGTCAAAAGCGCCTGGCCGCCATACAACCGAAGGCGCAGAGCGCATCCCGAATCGGCTAACCTTCCATCCGCAAAATCGAAAAGCCAATTTTCCTCCCGGGCGCGCGCAGCAATCTGCCGGGCTCCCAGTTGCATTAACCGCCGCTGGACACTCTCCAGTTCTCCAGCACCAACCTTGATTTTAACTTCGGTCTCGATTGCCATAAGACTCGGTTACCGTCACCCGCCACCCGCCACCCGCCACCCGCCACCCAAGACCTCAAGCCCCGTCTTCATATTCGTGCAATTCGCGTGATTGGTCGGCTAAAAAATGTAATGGTTTTCTCTTCTCAATTATCCCGATTTCCTCCGCCAACCTGTAAAACTCCTCCAATCCCCTGATATCCGCTTCCCCCAACCAATAACTCAGGTTCTCTCGAATATACCTGCGAATCTCATCCTGAGGAATAGCCAGTTTCTCCGAGTAGATCCGGGCAATTTCCTCGACATTCGCCAGGCCTTCATCCCGGGACTCATAAAAGATGCGCGACTGCTCGCCCAGTTCAAAGTCTTCCCTCACCGCCCAGAAGGCAAAGACAAAAGGCAGCCCGACGAAGCGGTTCCATTCCGCCGCCAGGTCATGGATCCGGTAAGGACCCGGCCGGATCTTCAGCGCCGGATTGCCGATGACCAGGGCGGCGTCATAGCCTTCCAGGATTCTGGAGGGATCCGGAGGCTCAACTGTATAGGAAACCGATCGATTCCCATGAAAGGTTTCAAGGACGATCTTGAGCAGGGCCACTGAAGTTCGGCTGGACGAGTCTACGGCCACCCGTGAGACTTCCTTCAGAGAAAGCCTGGAGGCGAAGAGCACGCTTTTCACCTCTCGTTTGGAGGCGATCGAGATATCGGGCAGGATGCGCAGCCCGGGGATGTTCTGGTATTCGATGGCGGGGATCAGCCCGATATCCGCCTGTCCCGTCCTGAGGTGCTCGGCGCACTGCGAGGGCACGTCGAAGAGGACCTCAAAGGCGCCCCGGTGCGACCCGTGCAGAAATCCCCATCCCAGCGGGACCGAGTTGAGGAAGTCGATGAAGGAGACGCGCGGTTTCATGGTTCTTTGGTTCCTTGGATTAATCTGGCGTAATCGGTGTCATCCGTGGCTAAACGTAAGCAGCGCCCTTCGCACTTTCTCCAGCAGCCACGTTATAGATACTAGATGAAAGACAACACCTTTTACAGCCTGGCGCTCTCGCTGGCGCCGGGACTTGGGACTACGCGGATTCACGAGATGATCCGCAAGTGCGGTTCGCCTTCGGAGGTCTTCAGGCGCTCTCGAAGTGAGCTCAAGCGCTTCAATCTGTCGCACGAGATCCAGCTCTTTCTGTCCAGCGGGCGCGCCCTGCGCCAAGCCGAAGAAACTTTGCAGGCTTGCGGCCACAGGGACATCGGCGTGATTTCTTTTTTGGACCAGGCTTATCCGCAGCTTCTGAAAGAGATCTTCGACCCGCCGGTGATCCTTTACTGCCGCGGAAGTATGGAATCCATTCACAATCCCGGCATTGCCATCGTGGGGGCCCGCCGCTGCTCGGTCTATGGCAAGCAGGTCACGCGGAAGCTGGCGCTCGAGTTGTCCGTGATGGGATTGAATATCGTCAGCGGGCTGGCTCGCGGGATCGATTCCCAGGCCCACCAGGGGGCCTTGGAAGGCGGAGGGGTCACGATAGGCGTTTTGGGGTCCGGGGTCGATGTGGTCTATCCGCGCGAAAACCGCCGGCTCTACGAGCAGATTCAGGAGCGCGGCTGCGTCCTGAGCGAATTTCCCTGCGGCTCCTTTCCCGCGCCTCAGAATTTTCCCATTCGCAACCGGGTGATCAGCGGGCTGAGCTACGGGACCATCATTTCCGAGGCCTCGGAGTTTTCGGGTTCGCTGATTACGGCCCGGCTCACGCTGGAGCACAATCGCGAGCTGTGGGCCGTGCCCGGGAATATCACGACTCCGGGGAGCTACGGGCCCAATTACCTCATCAAGCAGGGAGCCAAAATTGTGCTGACGGCGCAGGATGTGATGGACGAACTGCCGATTTATGTCTTAGACTTCCTTTCCCGGAGCAGACCGAGTTCGCCGGCGCCGCTCCCTCACGGGAACGGCCCCTTGGGGAGCGGCCCTTTGTCGCCGCCGCAGGAGAAAGTCTTGAAACTCCTGTCCTCGGATGCATCTACACATTTTGACTGGCTTTTAGGCAAATCGCAGATCAGCCTGTCAGAATTGAACGCGGTGCTGCTGGAACTGGAGCTCCAGGGCTTGGTCCGGCAATGGCCCGGCCGGCAGTTCAGTAAGAGACTGTAGGCTGTAGCCTTCGAACTGGTACACGAACGACATGGGTAAATCAATAGTGATCGTCGAATCACCGGCAAAGGCGAAGACAATTGAAAGGTACCTGGGCAAAGACTACCTGGTTCGCGCCTGCGCGGGACACATCAAGGATCTTCCCAAGAAGAGCCTGGGTGTGGACCTCAAGCACGACTTCCAGCCGACTTACCGGATCATCCCGGGCAAGGAGAAGGTCGTTCGAGAGCTGAAGAAGACGGCTGAAAAATCGGACGCCATTTACCTGGCCGCCGACCCGGACCGCGAGGGGGAAGCCATCTGCCAGCACCTGGCCGAGGAGCTTAATGGCTCGAAAGACCGGCAGATGTTCCGGGTCCTTTTCAACGAAATCACCAAGAACGCCATCATCAGCGCCTTTGATAATCCTTCCCAGATCGACCACCACAAGGTCGAGGCGCAGCAGGCCCGGCGCATCCTGGACCGCCTGGTGGGATACAAGATCAGCCCGCTGCTCTGGCAGAAAGTGCGGCGCGGGCTCTCGGCCGGCCGGGTGCAGTCGGTGGCGCTGCGCCTGATCGTGGACCGCGAGAAGGAAATCCGCGCCTTTGTCTCGGAAGAGTACTGGAACTTCACGGCCCGCCTGCACGCCCAGAATCCTCCGCCTTTCGAGGCCAAGGCCGTCAAGCTCAACGGCAAGAAATTCAAAATCTCCAATCAGGAGGAGGCCGACCGGCTTCTGGAGGAGTTGCAAAAAGCCGACTTCGTCGTCAGCGACGTCCAGAAGAAGGAAAGAAAGCGCAATCCGGTGCCGCCTTTCATCACCAGCAAGCTTCAGCAGGAGGCTTCGCGCAAGCTGCGCTTTTCGGTCAAGAAGACCATGACGCTGGCCCAGCGGCTTTACGAGGGCATTGAAACAGGAAGCGAGGGGCTGCAGGGCCTGATCACCTACATGCGTACCGATTCCACGCGCATTTCGAACACGGCTCTTGAGGAAGTGCGCGGCTACATAGATGAATCCTATGGAAGCCGTTACCTGCCTTCAAAGGCTCAGCTTTACCGCGGGAAAAAAGGCGCCCAGGACGCCCACGAGGCCATTCGTCCCACCTCCGTGGCGCGCACTCCGGAAGAGGTGAAGCCGTACGTGGACCGGGACGAGTACCGGCTTTACGACCTGATCTGGAAGCGCTTTGTGGCGTCCCAGATGAATCCGGCCGTCTTCGACCAGACGGACATCGAGATTGCCGCCGGCAAAGCGGAATTCAAGGCCGTCGGCTCGATCATGAAGTTCGACGGATTCCTGAAGCTTTATCAGGAAGGCCGCGACGATGCAGATCAGGCCGAGTCCGAAGAGGGCGACAAGAACCTGCCCGATGTGGCGGTGGGCGAAAAGCTGCGCGTCGAGAAGATCGTGCCCGAGCAGAAGTTTACCCAGCCGCCGCCGCGCTATTCGGAAGCCACGCTGGTGAAGGCTCTGGAGGAGAAGGGAATCGGGCGGCCTTCGACTTACCAGCAAATCCTGGCCGTCATCATGAGGCGCGAGTACGTCAGCAAGGACGAGGGCCGCTTTGTCCCGACGGAGACGGGAGAGGTCGTGATCGACCTGCTGGTGAACCACTTTGCCGAAATTTTCGATTACGATTACACCGCCAGGATGGAGCGGAACCTGGACGAAATCGAGAGCGGCAAAGAGGATTGGATCCAGACACTGCATGGTTTTTATCAGGAGTTTTCCAAAGAGCTGCAGCAGGCCAAGAAGGAAATGAAGAACCTCAAGCGCGAGGAGGTCCCGGCCGGCGAGCAGTGCGAAAAGTGCGGCTCCGGGATGATCATCAAGTGGGGCCGTTTCGGAAGATTCATGGCCTGCAGCAATTTCCCCCAGTGCAAGAACACCAAGGAACTGCGCAAGGAGGGTTCGGCCCCGGAGCAGCCGCAGGTAGAGGAGCTGGAAAAAGAAATCTGCGAGAAGTGCGGCAAAGCTATGGTTCTCAAGAAAGGCCGTTACGGCGAATTCCTGGCCTGCTCAGGCTATCCCGAGTGCAAGAACACCCGGAAGATCGTCCAGACCACGGGCGTGAAGTGTCCGCAGTGTGCTGAAGGAGAAATCGTCCAGCGCAGGTCCAGAAAAGGCAAGATCTTTTACGGATGCGGCACCTATCCGAAATGCCGGTTTATACTCTGGCAGAAGCCCGTAGGCGAAGCCTGCCCCCAATGCGGTGCGCCCTACCTGCTGGAGAAATCCACCAAGAAAGAAGGCCTGGCCCACTACTGCGCCAATAAGGAGTGCGGATTCAAACAGGCGATCGAATCAGTCGCCGGATGATTCGTGTGATTCGCGTGATTCGTTAGGCTAACAGCCTGTGGTAAAAGTCCTGAGGGGTCGTGTTAGGGGCGCCGAGGGCTCGGATGCAAGGCCCGGCGACGCCGGCGATGCCGTTGCATCGTCCAGGAGCCGCAACGCCGCAGACGGGTCCTCGCCGCCCCTAACCCAAAGGGCGCCAGGGGATTGCCGCCGCCGGCTGCGTTGTTCGTCGTCGACGATGCTGTAGCATCGCCTTCCTCCTCTCGCCTTGCCGGACGACTCCACTTCCCTGGCGCACGGCCCCTCAGGACTTTTACCACAGGCTGTTAGGGCTCCCCCAGCTTAAAACTCCAGCCGCGCGCTCAAAAAAAAGGGGGATGGCTTGATTAAGCCATCCCCCTTGCTTGCAGCAGATCGCGAATCGGTTAGAACATGTACTTGATGGCGAACTGCATGATCCTACGCCCTCTCTTCAGGGCCGTTCGGCCGATGTTGTTGGTCTCGATGGTCTCCGGTAGAAGGGCGCCCTCGGTAAAATTCAGACGCAGCTCCTGTCCCGAGAAGAAGGGGATCGGATGGTTGATGACGTTGTAGAACGAAGCCCGGAACTGGAGCTTACGGTCCTCCTGATTCCCAATCTGCCAGTTTTTGAAGATGGACACGTCGTGGTTCTGGAATCCGGGCCCTTTGAAATACGGCAAAGCGTAATGGCCATTGTTTCCAATGGTGGGAGCCTCGAAGCATCGAGGATTGAACCATTCACCCTCCTGTGTTCCCTCTCTGGGATCGCAAATCAGCACCGGCTGCGCCGTCGTATCAGGTGATCCGGTGATGTCAATCTGATCGTTAGCGCTGATGCCGTCCGATGTCATTCCGGCCATACCGAGCCTTCGGATGGGCGCTCCACTCTGAAACTGCGTAATGCCCGTCAACTGCCAGCCGTTCAGGATCTCCCGCCAGATGGGCAGGTCCGTAGCATTGGGAATCAGGTAGTTGTAAGCGAGGCTGAACGAGTGGGTCCGATCGTACCCCAGCGGTCCGTAGCTTCGATTGCGGATGTCGAAGGCATCCACGTTCACACCGAAGGAGTCGCCGCCGATGCCCATAGCCTTCGAGAAGGTATAGGAGCCGGCGAAGTTAAAGGCTCCGGTCTGCCGATTCAGCATGACCTGCAACGAGTGATAATTCTGCGAGAGCATGTGCCGCTTCATAAAGATGTCGTTGAAGCTGTGGAAGGGACGGAAGTCAGCCTCGTTGTCGGAACCCAAGGGCATGGTTCCCTCAGCAATGACGTTGATCTGCCGGATATTTCCAGAGTTATTAGAAGTCAACTGGTGACTGGACGTGTTACCGACATAAGAAGTCTCCCAGAAAATATTAGCCGGCAGACGCTGAGAAACGGTCAGACTGAACGAGATGGTCTGCGGATAGGCATCGCTATTGGGCTCCAGCACCGAGATGCTGCTCTTCTGGAGACTGGGTTCCTGCGTGTCTGGATGACCCAGATCAAATCCGCAGCACAAGTACACGTTCTGCGCGAGAGGCGGATTGTTGACCGCTCCCAGAGAATCCGCGCCTCGTCCGTGATAGTGGTACATGCCTGCGCCACCCCTCAGTACGGTTTGCCCGTTTCCGGTGAGGTCATAGGCGAATCCGAATCGAGGCGAAACCAGCAGCGCCGGCGTCTTCCAGACGGACTTGGGGACATCATGGCCGAGATAGTGAGCGACCAGTCCGGAATAGGCATCGAGCGGAGCGTTCGGATCGTAGGTCCGGGGATCGAAGCCGGCCAGCCGGCCTTCCAAATCGTAGTTGAAACCGTTGTGGAGGAAACGCGTACCCAATTCGAGTGTCAGGCGACGAGTCGTCTTCCAACTGTCCTGGATGTACCAGGCCCACTCATGGCGGCGCAGTTTGCCGGTCACGTTGGTGGTGGATTCGACATAATCCGAAGCCCGTCCCAGGAGCAGGTCGGAGTATGCGTTACCGGTGGCGTTGTCACCCCAGCTGGAGAAGGCAAAGAGCCCGATGTCGTAGTTGGTGGTGGGTTCGTCGTTTGTGGTCATACCCCAGCGGCCGCCCATTTTGATCGTATGCGTATCGATGACCTTGCTGAAGTTGTCCTCGGCGCTCACCAGCCACTTGTTTCCAAAAATGGTCGGATTGATCAGTCCACCGGACTGATGGAGAGTGGCCAAGCCGCTGCTCCAGCCGGTCAGACTGGGGACCATATCCACGCCGTTATTGAAGAGTCCCTCGTAGGGATAACCCAGAGCACTTCGGGAGACCTTGTCCGGATCTTCCAACTCGTGAGGCATCTTCCAGTAGGTCAAGGCCACCACGACTTCGTTGGTGGTGGTCGGACTCAATACATTGGCCAGACTGGTGGAGGAGGACCAGGTATGATAATCACCGTTCAGGTTGGATGGATACGGCACTTCCTGGTCATTGGTCCACCACAGAGTATACGGATAATTGGTCCCCTGGAACTCATGGTTGAAGCGAGTGTAGAGCTTGGTATTGTCTGAAATGTTCCAGTCAACACGCACCAGTTCCTGATCGCGATTCTGACTCCTGACCACGTTGGAAACATAGTTCCAACCGTCATTGAGCGCCGGGTCGCGGTTGGGCAGCGGATACAGGTTAATCAGAGCCCGCCCGCCTGGATCAAAGAGCGAGGGATCGATAATCCCGTTTTCTGAAATTCCTTCAAATCCCGGGTCGGTCCAATTGCCCCAGAAGGTGCTGGTGGGACAGCCGTTGTAGCCTTTTACAGAGTAGCCGCCAGTGCAGATCTGGCTGAAATCTCCCTGCCTCATGGCTGCTGTCGGAACAACCGCCGGAATATCCCCCTGAGTGAAGTTCTGGCCCATGTACTCGAAGCCGGCGAAGAAAAAGACTTTCTCGCGATCGGGCGTCAGCGGCCCTCCGATGTTGAAACCCGGAAAATAGTAGGACTCCTCAGGCTTCGAGGTTCCAAAGCGGTTAGCACGCCAATCCTGAGAATTAAAGGCATCCTGTCGGAAATAGACGTAGCCTGCACCGTGAAATTCAGAAGTCCCCGCTTTGGAGACGCTGCTCAGGACCACAGGCCCCTTCGCGTTCTCCGCCCCGAAGCTCGCGGTCTGCACCTTAACCTCGGAGACGAGGTCAACGTTGGGGGTCACGGCTGCCCCGCACTCACAGCCGGGGTCAATCACATCGGCTCCGTCCGACAGCAATGCGACCTGGGTATTTCGGGTTCCCGCCACGTTATACTGGCCGAGTCCCTGATTAAACTGGACGGTCTCACCGGGGAAACCCTCACCCGTGTACACCACTCCGGGCAGAATCTTTAACAGCTCGACAGCACTGCGCCCGACAATTGAAAGATTCTGGATTTCCTTACTGGTGATAACGGCGGACTTCTCACCACTGTCCATCGGGGCAATCGTGTCCTGAGCGGCCGATACGGTGACCTCCTCAGCGGTTGCTGCCACCGCCAGGGTGACTTCCCGGATGGAGACTTTGTCACCGATGCGGAAGATCACGTTAGTCCGACGCCATGTGGCAAACCCAGGCATCATAATCTCGACAATGTAAGTTCCTGCCGGGATGGCAGTGATGGCAAAAAATCCTTCGTCGTTGGTGACAGTTCTCCGAGTGTCCCTCGTGCCCTCATTGATCAGGACAACGTCCGCTCCAGGAATAATAGCTTGGGACTCATCCAGGACCGTTCCCGTCAGAGTGCCGGTAGCCGCCTGACCGAATGCCGCTCCCGCGGCAGCCATGCAGGTACAGAGACACACTAGCAGGAGTTTGGTAGATGAAATTCTTCTCACTAAACACCCCCCTCCGTTGGAATATAGCCTGGATGTGCACACTGTAACTCGCCTGCACCCCAAAGTAAAGAGTTTTTTTGGGCTGTTTGCCTTCAGAAATGAAATCGGATCAGGTTCACAACTAGGTTCGCCTAAAAGCGGGAAAAGAACTACGGTGCCCGGGCCTGATCCAGCTGGTGGACCAGGCTGCGGCGCAGCCGGCGGGTTTTGGCCAGGATTTTCTTTCGGGCGGGCTCGTCGAGCGTGAGGAGCAACTCCTGATGCTCGAGCGGCGTCAGACAGGCGACATACCCTTGCCAGTAGATCAGAATGACTGTGCTGGTCGGGCGCAGCAACTCCAGGGTTCGGGTGCGCGTTTTCGAGTTGAGTTCCTTTCGACCGATGCGCAGCCAATACCACTGCAGCAAACTGTAGGTGAGGAGTACAAAAACGACTTGATTGACGATGAGGTTGAAGGCGCCCGAGGAAAAATCTTCCAGATCGGAGAAACACTTCAACTGACGATGCCGTTCCTCAATCGTGGTGCGTAGCGTGTAATCATGCCGGCTTTCTGCCGGATCGGCGACGGGTCCGGTATCCAACAGTACCCAGTAATGGTAATGGCCGTCGCCGTAGACTTCGCGATTGACGATGGCTTGAAGCGGAATCGGACAGGAAGAGAAGGTCTCCAGCCCGGAAACGACGGCCACTTCGGAGCGAACGTGGAGGCCGGCGGGATCGGGCGCCGGGTGGGCGGCTTTCTGCGCCGCCCAGGTTTTCTGCCGGGCCGCTTCGCGTTTCTTCACCCGTTCCGGACGATGCACCGGAACGGGCGAGGTGGCGGCTGGAGGGGCCTCCCTCACCCGAAAAGAAAGTTCGCCCGCCTCAGCCAGCCCTACGACATCGTGGTAGATGTCTTGATTGCGCTTGGCGGGAACCAGCACTCGGATCCCCGAGCGTACGTCTCTTTGTGTTTTTTGTCGGCATCGAGATCCTCGCCGAGGCCTGGCATGTCGTAAACAATAATGCTCCGGGCTCCCGGTTTTAGCAAAGCACCATCAAAGGAAACCTCGCTTTCAATTTGAGTGCAGGCCTCTACGTGGCTCACAGGAAGGTTTGTACTAAATAACGTATTGATGGTGGAGCTTTTGCCCACGCCGGTCTTCCCAATGATTGCAATCTTTGGAGGGCGATTGAGTTCGTCGATGATTGAACTCTCGAGCTTTTTTGTAATACATTTATTCTGTCGATAGATAAACCGTATGGGGACATAGGATCATGAATTCCGAAACAGTTACGCTCTCCCCCAAGTATCAGGTCGTCATTCCCCGCAAAATCCGCGAGGCTCTGGGGCTGAAACCCGGCCAGAAGATTCAAGCCATTCAATACGAGGGACGAATTGAGTTAATCCCGGTGGAGGCCATTCGACAGTATCGTGGGTTTTTGAAGGGCATCGACACGGAAGTAAGCCGGGAAGCGGACCGGGTATGAACCTGGTGGATTCATCAGGATGGCTGGAATATTTTGCCGACGGAGGAAACGCGGAACGTTTTGTACCTGCAATTGAACAAACGGAAGAGCTCCTCATCTCGACAATCAATCTGTACGAGGTATTCAAGAAAGTCCTTTCAGAAAGAAGCGAGCAAGAGGCCTTGAAAGTGGTTGCGATCATGCAACAGGGAAAAGTAGTGGAAGTGGACGCCTCCATCTCCTTGAGCGCGGCCAAGCTCTCAGTCGAGCTGAATCTTCCCATGGCGGACGCCCTGATCTATGCCACAGCAAGAGCTTTTGACGCTGTACTGTGGACTCAGGACTCGCATTTCAAATCGTTTGACGGAGTCCGTTTTTGGGCAAAGCGGAGTCAATCATGATTAGGCGGATTCAATCCGTGTCCAGGGCGGCAATCGCGCCCACTCCCGGCGTCAGCCCGTCCATGTGTCCAGAAGATTGAGAGAGTTCGTCACTCCAAGCAACCCGATAAAAGCAACTGGCATCCACAGCCACTCGAAACCGCGCATCAGCAGGAACAAAAGTGCTCCAGCCATCTGACCGAATGCCGCTCCCGCGGCAGCCATGCAGGTACAGAGACACACTAGCAGGAGTGCCTCGCCTGCACCCCAAAGTAAAGAGTTTTTTTGGGGAAATATTCAGCCTCAAGAACTGGTCAGGTGGAACTGATCAACCAAAGTCACTTCCTGGCCCTTGATCAGGTCCCGGATTATGACCTCCAGCTTGTAGGTTCCGGGATCCAGAAGGCTGGTGGGCAGATCTCGGACAAGCACGATGCGCTGGCCGGAGAAAAAGTGTACCCATTCTCCGTTTCGATCTTCCACTTCCAGGATGATCTTCGCGTCCTTGAGGACTTTGAATTGAGTCTCGATTCCCGGGGCCAGGGAAGTCTGATCCATTCCGAAATTGTAGAGCTGCATATAAACGCCGATCCTGTCGGCGAGCGAAAAGGTTTTGCTGAGATTGGGGCGAATCCACACATCTCCCAGGACAAACATCTCGTCATCCTTCGTGGAGGGGTCGAGATTGCGGATGAAGTTTGAGAGAATCATGGAACTGGCGGCCAGCCGCTCGGGCTCAAAGGAGGGGGTGACAATCGCCTGCCGGAATACTCCCATCTTGCCTGAAGCCAAATCCTTCGTGATAAGGTCCAGCTTGTACCGCATCTTCTTGTCTAGAACGACGATCTTCTGGTACATGGACCGTCCGAGACGGCCCTGGTGAAAATCCGCCGGCAGCAGATGAGTCCTAACGTCTTCTTCGAATTCCGCCACCACCCGGCCCTGGATGCTCGTGATCATGCCGTAGACCGCCATCCGAGCGACGAAACTATTCCCCTCGGGCTGAAAGCTCAAGTTATTGTTATCCCACTCTATCGTAATGGGCACGATGACCTGGCTTTCGTTTAACTCGAAATGGTCCTGGCGAACCTCAAAAGCCAGGCTGTCGTAGCTGACATCGACCCGGACAACTTCCTGCAAATCTTTGTACTTGATCTCTTTCGGTCGCTGCACAGCCGCGAATGTTTCATACTTCACAAAGGGGTTGTCTTTGGCCCTCTTCCACATGAAGGGATACATCCCCTCGTGTTGCGGAGTGAAGTAGGGCCGGTCGGCCCGCTCGGCTATTCCCATGTCTTCAGCGAGGGTATGACCGCCGCCCTGAACGTGAAGCAACGCGTCTTTGTATTCGGGAGTCAGGGCCAGCCGATACTGATTGCCCCCGTTGCGATCCACGAATTCCAACTCAACATCACTGCCCACCCCCTCGAGATGCCGATACCACCAGATTTCAAAAGGATAAGTGGAGGTCGATCCGCCTCCCTCGTGCATGGGACGGTTGTAAGGTCCCCCGGCTGGATGGGACTCCTTCTGGTCGGGAGGACCGTGGATGATGTAGATGCGGCCGCGGTCCGTCATCCATCCTGGTTCTCCGCTGTAGAAATTCTCATTGGCATAGGCGATTCGTCGATAATGCTCTTCCCGGAATTCATTGAATGCGGTTGCTGAATCCGTATCCCGCCTGATCCAGAACTGTTCGATGAAACGCTCTTTTTCTTCCGAAGTGGAGAGTTTTTTAAAGACATCTTTTTCTTCGGGAGTAACGATGTAGACGACATCCTCCTCCAGCCATTTTCGGTAGTAATCCTGAGCTTCCTCGCTGAGCAGAGCCCTGGACCTGTCCTCGTCCTCCTGGGTCTGACCTCTGAGAACACCCGCAGGTGGCGTACAGACAAACAAAGACATCAGAACAACAACGGCACCGAAGCCAAAAGAACAGGCCATTCTAATCATAGAACCGGTCCCTCTTTTTCCTTTATTAACTTGTCCAGCCTGAGAAACTCTTCTCTAGCCCGTTTGGCATCTTCGCTTCGCCCGGCCTTGGTATAAGCCCGGGCCAGAGAAAAATACATCTGGGGACTGTCCGGAGCGAGCTCTGTCCCTTTTTCCAGTTCCTCGATGGCGCGGGCCACTTTTCCGATCTCCAGAAGAATGCGTCCAAGGGCGTTGCGAGCGGCAAAAGACCCGGGCTCCAGGGAGACCGACTTCTCAGCATAGGGAAGACCCGATTCTGGTTCGCCACGCTTCAAGTACTCGAAAGCGACTTGAAGGTGAGCCGCCACTTGCAAAGGCGAGATCTCCAGTTCCTTCTTGAACTCCGGCAGAGCCTCAGGCGGATTGTACTGAAGGAGAAATACGGCCCGCGCATAATGTACGTTGGGCCGTTCGGGGTAGCGTTGCACGAGCAGATCATAGGACTGGCCGGCCAGCTCGAGGCGATTGGTGGACCAGTAACTGGAGGCGCGTCCCGTTAGTAGGACCGGCTCCCGCCACTCCGGGGAAAGCTCGGAAGGGAGATAAGGCAGACGGAGCACACTCAATCCCAGAGCCTCGATAATTTTGGGATTTTCGGAATGCTTGAGACAGATTTCGTGAAGAATTGCGATGGCAGCTTCAAATTGCTGGAAACGGGTCAACAGCAGCGCCGTGTGATAACGAACCACATAAACCAATTGCTCGTTGGCTCCCAAGCCCAGCCGCTGTCCCTGCTGGAGATTCTGGATGGCCCGCTCATATTCGCCGGCCTCAAACTCGCAAAGGCCGAGAAGAGCCCAGCCGGCTCCACTCTTCGAATCGAGGCTGACATAGCGACGGAAGCTATCCCGTGCCTGGGCATAGCGGTCGAGATCATATTGGAGAGTGGCCAGATTCCACCAACCTTCCACCCAATCAGGCTGAGCCTCCAAAATATTCCGGTACAGACCAACAGCCCTGGCCAATTCACCCGACTGAACGGCGGAGGCTGCCTGCTTTTTCAGGCCTTCAACATCGTCGGGCCCCGGCTCCGCCCCCAACCGGGCATTACCCATGTAGAACAGCAGGGTTAATGCCAGGCTCCCAAACTTCATGAGGCGCATCCAGTTATGGTAGCATACCCCCTCAGGACTTTCACCACAGTTAGAGGAAGGTCATCGTGTTCTCCCGTCTGCTCTCACTGTTCCTAACTTTCGGCGCCCTTGCCTTCCAGGCAGCCTCCTGGCCGTCCCCGGATTCCACACCAGTCGAGTTCATTGACATGGCGCCGCGAAACCCGATCGTGTACACCACAAACAATAACTTTACGGGACGCAAGTATTTCCCCCAGCCGATGTGCGGGGGAGTGGCCATTCTCGACTATGACAATGACGGGCGACTTGATCTTTTCTTCACCAACGGGGCCCAGCTTCCGGAATTGAAGAAGACCGATTCTTCCTTCTACAATTCCCTGCTCCGAAACAGAGGGGAAGGACAATTCGAGGAAGTCACGGAGAAGGCAAGGCTCACCGGGGCCAGTCTCGATTACAGCTTCGGAGTTGCCGCCGGCGATTATGACAACGACGGCCATACGGATCTGTTCATTTGTAACGCGGGTCCCAATGTGCTCTATCGAAACAATGGTGACGGAACGTTCTCCGACGTGACAGGCAATTCCGGCCTGGATCAGAAACCTGAAGATCTGCTGAGTGTAGCGGGCGCCTGGTTTGACTACAACAATGACGGTCTGCTGGACCTTGTCATCTCACAATATACCTACTGGAACCCCCTGGCCGACGAGCCCTGCTTCCGCCCGGACGGGTCTGAATTTTACTGCAGTCCTGAAACCGTGGTGAGCGTTCCAAATACTCTTTACAAGAACCTTGGCGATGGCAGGTTTGAAGATGTCTCCAAGGCCAGCGGCTTTAATTCGGCGCTTGGAAAAGGGATGGGAATCGGCATCGCGGATTTCAACCGGGACGGCGCCATGGATGTATTCGTCGCCAATGACACTACGCCCAACCTTCTCTATCTGAACCAGCGGGATGGTACTTTTGAAGAAGTCGCTCTGATGTATGGAGTCGCTTACAATGATGAGGCGGCGCCCGTTTCGGGCATGGGCTGCGACGTGAAGGATTACGATAATGATGGCTGGACCGATATCTTCTACAACGACCTCGAGAACCAGATCTATGCTCTCTTTAAGAATGAGAAAGGGGAATATTTCGACTACGTCAGCCCGGGCACAAATATAGCAACCCTCAGCCGCCGGTTTTCCGGCTGGAGCACTGGCTTCATAGATTACGACAACGATGGATGGAAGGACATCTATTCAGCCAACGGTGACGTTGAGCCTTCAGGACCGAACTCGGTTCAGCATGACACGATGTGGAAGAATGTAGGCGGCGTTCGCTTTACGGATGTATCCGAAAGCCTGGGCCCGGACTTTTTGCGGTTGGGGTATCAGAGGGGTTCAGCCTTTGCCGACCTGAACGACGATGGCTTTCTGGACATCGTCGTGACCTCCTTAAACGAGAAACCGCGA
This sequence comes from Acidobacteriota bacterium, assembly GCA_050747825.1. Taxonomy (GTDB): domain Bacteria; phylum Acidobacteriota; class UBA6911; order RPQK01; family JBOGJG01; genus JBOGJG01. The sequence goes on from JBOGJG010000228.1 coordinate 27,879, forward strand.
ATTCTTTTCAACTCCGCCCGCAACGGCAATCACTGGCTGATGCTCGATCTTCGCGGGAGCAGGAGCAGCCGAGATGCCATTGGAGCCCAGATCAAAGTGACCACGCGTTCGGGCCGCACGCTTTATAATCACGTTTCGACTTCGGTCGGTTTCATGTCCACTTCAGATCGCCGGGTCCATTTTGGATTGGGCGACGAAGAACCCGTTCAATCCGTCGAGATCCGCTGGCCCTCAGGCGTGATCCAGGTACTGACAGACGTCAAAGTCGACCGTGTCTTGAAAGTTGAAGAGCCCAAGTGAGCCAACGAATCACACGAATGACTTGTGTCGCACTGTTGGCTTTTTTTCTGCGCGGAACCGCGCCTGCAAACGACCGGGAAAAGTACGACGCCATCAGGTTCGAATGGGCCTCTTCGACGGGCGTCGATTTTGTGGTCGAGCCGAGCCGGACCGATCACAAGCACCAGCCTGAGACGATGCTTTCGGGTGTAGCACTTTTCGATTACAACAATGACGGTTGGCTCGACATTTATGCCATCAGCGGCGCGACTATGCCCGGCCTCGAGAAGACACTCGAATCGCACTATAACCGTCTTTATAAGAACAACGGCAACTGGACTTTTGAAGACGTCACCGATCAAGCCGGAGTGCGGGGACACGGATATACCGGCGGCTGCGTGGTGGCTGATTACGACAACGACGGCCACCAGGATATTTTCGTGGTCGGTCTGCGTGAAAATATCCTTTACCATAACCAGGGCGATGGAACGTTTAAGGACGTCACCAGCGACGCCGGCCTGAATATCCCCGACGCCAAGTACGGAACGCTGTGGTCTGTTTCAGCCGCATTTTTTGATTACGACCGCGACGGCTGGCTGGATCTTTTCGTCTCCAACTATTGTGTCTGGGATCCTGAAACCGAACCTGTCTGCGGGCCCGAGGGCGCCCCTGAGTACTGCCACCCCAAGCACTACGCAGGTCTACCTAATTCCCTTTACCGCAACAATGGAAACGGTACTTTTACGGACGTATCCGTCTCCTCGGGGATCCGCCGCCACGTCGGAAAGGGAATGGGCATTGGGGTCGCCGATTTCGACCAGGACGGCTGGCTGGACATCTATGTTGCCAACGACAATGTCCCCGCCTTTCTTTTTCACAACCGGCAGAATGGGACCTTTCAGGAAATCGCCCTGGATAGCGGCACTGCCTACTCATTTTCGGGCGTGGCGGTCGCCGGCATGGGAGTGGATGCAAGGGATGTCAATAACGACGGTCTGGCTGATCTTTTTGTCACGGCTATGATCACCGAGACCATGCCCTTTTATCTGAATCTCGGCGGCAATCTCTTTGAGGACGTCACGACTTCCAGCCGGCTGGCCTCGATGACGCGCGATCAAACCGGCTGGAGCAATGGAATTTTTGACTTTAATAATGACGGCTGGAAAGACCTGTTCGTAGCCGCCGGCGACGTCATGGATCCTCGCGGAGGTTTTGGTGACAGAGTCTTGCAGACCAACGGCCTCTTTATCAATACGAAAAATGGTAAATTTGCCGATGCAGCCGCGGGCGCCGGTCAAGAGTTTGCCACCAGAAAGGCGGTCCACCGGGGAGCTGCGTTCGGCGACCTGGATAATGATGGACGGATCGATGTAGTGGTAAGCGCGCTCAATGACCCGATAGAGATCTGGAGAAATGTCTCGCCCTCGTCCAATCACTGGCTGATGATTGCGACTACGGGCACCAGGAGCAACCGCGACGGGATCGGAGCCAAAGTGAAAGTCACGACCGACTCGGGGTCTCAGTACAACCAGGTCAACACCGCGGTCGGCTATGGCTCGGCTTCCGACAAACGCGTCCATTTTGGACTGGGCGCGGACTCCCTCGTAAGGGAGATTGAGATCATCTGGCCTAGCGGCGTGGTGCAGGGGCTGGAAAACATTCAGGCAGATCAGATTGTCCACGTACGGGAACCAGAGGATTAATGGAAAGAGCATTGAAAAGGAAGGTAAGCTGCTTTCTGCTGTTGATCTGCTGGGCTGTGGGAACGGCCCCGGCGCAATCTTCCGAGACCGAGCTTCAGAATATCCTGCGAAGAGCGGTCGAACTGCAGCAGGCAGGCGAGTACACGGGAGCTATCCGGGAATACGAGCGATTTCTCAGCAGCGGCCCGGAAGATGCCGGAGTCCTGTCCAACCTGGGAGCGGCCTATTCCGCCCGCGGGAATTACCCTAAAGCGATTGAATGCTACCAGCGGGCCTTGCGACTGGACGACCGCAATCCGATCATCCGCCTGAATCTTGGAATGGCCTACTACAAGGCTGTGAGGCTACCTGAGGCCATTCAGGAACTGGAACGGGTCCGCCAGTCCGATCGCCAAAACAAGCAGGCTCTCCTGCTTCTGGCCGATTGCCACTTTCGAATGGAGCAGCACGCCAAAGTCATCGAAGTGCTTGGGCCCCTGGAGGAAGAAATGGGCAATGACCATGCCTTCATCTACCTGCTGGGGACTTCTCTGATCCGCGAAAATCGGCTGGAAGAAGGGCAAAAGCTGATTGATCGGATCATGGCCGACGGGGACTCGGCTGAAGCTCATCTGATGCTGGGCGCCGCTTATCAGACCGCGCGTGACCTCTCCGGGGCGGTTCGGGAATTTCGAAAAGCCGTTGAGTTGAATCCGAAAATCCTCGGGGCCCACGCGCTGCTTGGAGAGGCGGAACTGGCCACCGGAAATCGAGAGGCAGCCCTGCAAGCCTTTGACCACGAACTGGCGGTTAATCCAACCAACTTCGATGCAAATTTTTACAAAGGGATTCTCCTCAAGGAAGATCAGAACTACGCCGAAGCGCTCAACTATTTCAAGACGTCGCAGCTCCTGCGTCCGGATGCCCTGGAAGTGGACTATCAGGTGGCTACGGTTTATCTGGCCACGGGAGAAAACGAACAGGCACACCGGGTGCTGGAAAGGGTTGTAGAGGAAGCTCCTGAATTTGTCGAGGCGCATGTTTCTCTGGCCACCGCCTATTACCGCTTGAAGATGAATGAACAGGGGGATCGCCAGCAGAAAATTATCGTCGAGCTGAACGCCAGGAAGCAGGCGCAGCAGCCCGGGTCGCAGCAGGAAGGTCCGGCCTATGGAGGAGAGGATGGCTTGAACATCCCAAAACCGGCTGAAGAGCCGGCATCGGCCTCCTCCAGGGGCGACTACCTGGAGTTGTATAAGGAGGCACTGGACTTCCTGCGCCTGCGGGATTTGGAAAAAGCCAGGACCTCCCTGGAGGAGTCACTGCAGCTCCAGCCGGATTTTGCGCTGGGACATTTCTACCTGGGCAGGGTCTACAACAACCAGAGTCAGAACGAAACGGCTCTTAGGCACTTCCTGAGGGCGAGGGAGCTCGACCCGCGCATCGAGGAGCTTCATTACCAGATGGGGCTAGCGTACAAGGCGCTGGGGCAGGATTCGGACGCCGCCCGCGAACTGGAGCAACAGGTCAAACTCGATCCTGAAATGGCGTCCGTGAGGCTGACTCTGGGTGATACCTATCTGAGGCTGGGAAATCCTGCAGCGGCTTTGGAACACCTGCAGGCCGCGGTGAGATTGGAGCCTGAACGCGCCAAAGCCCACTACCTTCTGGGAAAGGTCTTGTTTGAACTGGATAAGCCGGAAGAGGCCCTCCAGTCACTGCAGAGGGCCAGTGATGTCCAGCCTGAGAGTGAAGAGCCTCATTACTTTTCGGCGCACATTTACCGGAGACTGGGCAAACCGGATCTGGCCAAGGAACAGATCGAGTTGTTCAAACAGAAAAAGAAAATCCTGGAATTTCTGTCGAGCCAGGAACCGGGGTTGGAAGGAAACACCAAATTCCAGGCACCCAATCCCAAATAGATGCAGTTATCCACTTCCAAGTGTCAGGGAAGACTTGGCTCCTGACCGATCCCTTCCTCTTCATCAAGCTGGTAGTGTTTGCCGGCTCGGACATTTCGAAACTCCTGAACCTTCCCGCCGGGCCAGCGAATTTGCACCCGATCGACTATCGCTGAGCGCGCCAGCCCAAAGTGGGCTCGAGGGTCGCTGGATGAGTATATGCCGACGGTTCGTTTGACTTCCCACACCTGTTCCAGCTCCGCGGTTTTGATGGTAATCCTGGCGCCGATCCCGTCACGGTTGCTCTGGCGGCCCCGGGTCTTGAACATGATCCAGTGGTTCTCATTTGCAGAGTCGTTTCGAAGGAGCTGGGGCGAATCGTTCAGATTGGCAACCAGGATGTCGATATCTCCATCCCGGTCGTAATCTCCAAATGCGGCTCCCCTGCCCACCATCTTTTTCTGAAGGGCGGCTCCGGCCTGACGGCCGACGTCTCTGAACGTTCCATCCTGCTGATTGAGATACAGAGATGGAGGTTGGGCGTACTCCTCCGACCATCCTGCTTTGATCAGGAAGGGATAGACATGGCCGTTGGCGTGAAAGATATCTTTCCATCCATCATGGTTGAAATCCGCAAATCGCGTCCCCCAGCCCACCAGAAGCCATTCGGACTGGAGGATGCCGGCTCGGGCGGTGACGTCTTCAAATAGTAAATTGCCGAGATTATGGTAAAGAGTACTGTAGTCATTGGCAAAATGGGTCGAAAATGCATCCAGTTTCCCGTCGTTATCGTAATCGGCGACATCGATACCCATACTGGCCTGAAAGGCGCCGTCGCCACTGGTGGCCAGCCCGGCCAGCAATCCCATTTCTTCGAAGCTCCCGTCCCCCTGATTGACGAAGAGTTGATTGGGAGTGGTGTCATTGGCGACGAAGAGATCCAGATCCCCGTCCTCATCCACGTCCGCCCATACCACCCCAAGTGAATAATAGCGATTCTCCTGATTGACTCCGCTTGTCTCCGTCACCTCCGAGAACGTTCCATCGCCATCGTTCCGATACAAAACATTGGCCGCGGCCTTCAGGCCCATGGGGCCGCAGATGCTCGACTCGCCGCGGTAATTGCAAAAGGGAAAGGAGCCTGGCTCCGGAGGGTTTTTCAGGTCGAGGTCCAGGTAATTGGCCACGTACAGGTCCAAGTCGCCGTCGCGGTCATAGTCTGCAAAGGCAGCCGAAGTGCTCCAGCTTGAGCCGGCGACTCCGGCTTGTGCACTGACGTCGGTGAAAGTTCCGTTACCGTTGTTCTTATACAGGACATTTCCGGCCAACTGGGTCAGATAGATATCGGCGAATCCGTCGTTGTTGTAGTCTCCGACGCACACCCCCATGGCCCAGCCTTTCGGCTCCAGGCCGGCCTCTTCGGTCACGTCTTCAAAGGTACCGTCTCGTTTGTTCCTGTAGAGCCTGCTGGAGAGGTATTCTCGCTTGCGAAACTTCTCAATCGTGGTCCCCTGCACGAGAACGATGTCCAGCCAGCCGTCGTTGTCATAATCCAAAAACCCGGCGCCTCCCCCTTTGGCCTCGAACAGGTAGCGTTTGGAAGTGTTTTCGCCGCTGATGTGGGTGAACTGTATACCGGACTCGGCGGTGACGTCGGTGAATTGCGGAACAGCTTCCGCTTGAATGAGCGCAGCAAGAAGAAAACTACAAATCAGCATTAAGATCTGCAATCCGTGGCCTTATTCCGCGACCGAGAAGCTGGTTTTCCTCTCGACCGCCGTTTCGCCCTGCTGAACGACCGCAACGATTTCATAATTTCCGGGCTGGAAGCTGGTCAGTGGCAGATTCAAAACGACCTGCATTTTGCCGTCCTCATCGGGCTGCGGCAAAGCCGGCTCTCCCTTGAACAGAGGCTGGCCGTTGCGGAAGAAAAGGACGCCCAACTTCGGCTGATCCTTGATATCCGACGACGGGTATACCACGCAGTACAAGCCAAGCTGAGCGTTTGGACCCTTGATGAGCGGCGCTCCCATATTTGGAGCGATTTTCCGATCCTGGTAACGGAGCGGATTGTCTCTCTCCCGGGCCTGGTCCGAGATTGGATCGACTCGATCGATGATCACCAGATCGCTCACAGCCGGTCCATCGGACGGCGCCTCGATCCGGACCGGAATGCGCATGCCGCTGGTCTGGGCGGTCGCCTGGTCCACACCGGCCACTTCCAGAGTGTAGTCCCCGGGGGAAACGGAAAAATTCCGCAGAAACAGCATGCTTCCGCTTCTCAGTCCCTCCATCTTATCCAGAGGCCCCTGGAGCGGATAATCTTGAGAGAACTTCTCGATCACCTCTCCCTGTGAGTCCTTTAAAACGCCCATCAGGGAAAAATGAGTCGAGTAGGTCTTTGTTTCCTCGGTAGTGGCGAATGAAAAATGGCGCAGAGGAACCGCCAGGGCAAAGGTATGCTGAACGGTATCGCCTTTGGCCCCGAAGCGAAGCATTTTTGCGTGTAAAGCAAACGGATTAGAAACTTCGGCCTTGCTCAACAGCGAGAGCATGGGCAGCTCATAGGAGAAGACCCGCTCTCCGCCGGCATCTGGAATGTCAAAATAGCCAGAGGCCGACTGGATAGTGACAGCCGGTCGCGTCACCTGGACGCTGACAGTACGAAAAGTTCCATCACCTTGACGGTGGGCGCGGTACTTTAAGCGATAGTAGCCATCCAACTCTTCGACGATTCTCTTCATACCGGGCAGTGAGTCATTCGTATTCGCAATTAAAAACCCGCCTGTCTGGCCGGACAGGTTCTCCAGGGACTCCTGGACATTCATCCTGACGCTTTGGGAGGCGGACTCCAGCGCCCTCACCTGTCCGGAGGAAGTCGCTGTGCCGGCGCCGAATTGACTCTGGCTGGCATCGCTGGCTCCACTCAGCATGTCCCTTGAGCCCTGCGTCACGCCGGAAGTCAGCAAGCCTCGGGCATCCACGGTGTAAATCGGGGCATGGGCCAGGTTGGCGGCGCTGATCAGGAAATTGAACCGGCTGAACATGACATCACGGATGACGAGACCTTCCGAGAAGAGAATCACGGGCTTCCGTCCCGGCAATCTTCCCAGCTCCTCTGTGAGAATATTCAGGGAATCCAGGGCGGCATACGTCCACTCCTCCTTTTGAGTCTTTCCGGCTTGATTCAGGGCTTCGACGATGACGCGCTCGGCGTCGGAAAGGTTTCTCTTTCCGGCAAGATCTCTTCGAATCTTGTTTGAGGTCTCGATAAATTTTTCGAAGGAGCCAGACGTCGCCAGCTCGATGCTCTTTCCCAGATCGCCCTCGTCATCCGTGAATGGCTGCAGCGCGTAAAGCGTGCGATCGATGACGAATACCGAAATCAGGACATCATCGCCGGGACGTTCCCTCAGGAAATCAGAGGCAGCCTGTCTTGCAAATTGGCGACCGTCGTTGGTGAGTCCTCCGAAGACCATGGTGATGTGCCGGGGGCCCACCGATTGGGGCTCGAACTGGAGGCTTTCCAGCTCCTGCGCGACACCCTGGTCGGTGACCTCAATCTCCTGCGGCTTCAAGTCTCGGATGAGGTTGCCGTCTTTATCCCGAAGCACCAGGTCCAGAACCGTGGACGTCTGAGCCTGATTCTGCCCGCTTACCAATCCGCCATCGACAAGAACGACAGCGGCTATCAAAAGAGTACGAACGACGAGTTTCTCCACTCGGTGCATTATTTCCTCCTGATGGATCATTGCCTGTCTTTTTGGCTAAGTATACTAACTGAATCAGCCACGGATTTCACAGATTGACTCGATTTAATCAGGTAATCCTTGCAATCCGTGGCTACCCGCGGCGCTGATTTGCTTAAGAGCATGGGTTTGGGGTAGAAGAAATCCATGATTGGTCTACTGCTCCTGGCCGGACTGATCTTGTCGAACTCTGCATTCGGTCAGACAACTGACGCCTCCTCCAGGCCCAACGTGCTTTTGATCGTCATGGATGCAGTGCGAGCGGACCATCTTTCGCCCTACGGCTACGCCAGGAAGACCAGTCCGACATTGGACCGGGTTGCTGCCGAGGGTGTCCTTTACGAATCCGCCATTTCAGCCGCTCCCTGGACACTGCCCTCAACCGCTTCTCTGTTCACCGGCAGGTACGCGCGGGACCATGGCGTGAGTTCAATGAAGCTGAAGCTTCAGCCCTCTCAGGTCACCATAGCCGAACTGTTGCGTGAAGCGGGATATCAGACGGTAGGATTTTCGGGTAATGCCTTTGTTGGAGAAGTCTGGGGGCTGGCCCAGGGTTTTGACGAGTTCTTCGACGTCTGGAGAGGACTCAGCGAGTCCCGCGTGGATGATGGCGCTGAGGCCACCAATGAGTGGATTTCAGACTGGCTGGAGACTTCGCGAGACACGGACCGGCCGTTCTTCATGTTCGCCATGTACTTTGAGCCTCATTTTCCGTACAGTCCGCCCCGTCCCTACAGCACCCGGTTTCTGCCTGATGGAGCGGACCCCGAGCAGGTGGCCCGGCTTCGCTCCTGGAAGCATCCACGTGAAGTCGGCTACGTTTTGAAGGCTCCGGGGATGGAGGTAACGGAGAGAGAATTTGAGATTCTCAAATCCCAGTATGATGGAGAAATCAGTTACCTCGACTCGCGAATCGGTGAACTGCTTGCGGATTTCAAGACTCGGGGCATCCTGGACAATACGATCGTTGTCATTACTTCCGACCACGGGGAGCACTTCGGCGAGCACAGTCTTATGGATCATAAGATGTCTCTCTACGAGGAAGTGATCCGCACACCTTTAATCATCCGCTATCCGCCGGCGCTCTCCGCCGGGGTCCGGGTGAGACAGCAGGTGCAGAACGTCAGCATACTGCCCACCGTCTTATCGCTGGCGGGACTGAAATGCCCCGATAACCTGAATTCTCCCCCCCTTCCAATTCGAGGCGGCCAGGCCGGCCAGCGTTATGCTTTTTCAGAGTTTGAGCGGCCGGCGATGTTTCTGGATGTAATGAAGGAAGCCTTTCCGCAGGCAGATCCCAGCCCATTCGACCGGGCCCTGAAGGCTGTCCGCACAGAACGGTACAAGTTCATCTGGAGCTCAGATTTGAAGCATGAGCTCTATGATCTCAAGCGAGACCCTCGTGAACAGAACAACCTGTACCGAAAGAGGCGGGAAGCGGCGCAGGAGCTGCTGAATGTTCTGGAAGCCTTCAGGCGCGGGGAAGGACCTGGGTAAGCATCAAATCTTGGTTATTATCCTCTGGCCACTGGCTGTTCGATTTTCTATACTTGATTTAAGGATCGATCATGTCCGGACTGATTTCTAGAGCCAGCATCAGCGCACTCGCATTCTGTATCCTCACGGCAGAAACAGGACAAGCTCAGAATGAGAGTACGACTGAGTCTCCCTTTCAGGTGATCACTGAGAGGGTCCTGCTGGACCTGGTGGTTCGAGATGAGGACGGGCGTCCGGTGCAGGACCTCAAGGCCGAGGAAGTCGAAGTCCACGAGAATGGCGTCCGGCAGGAAATCACGAATTTTCGCTTTATCGCTGAGGAGGCAGGCTCGAATTCCGGCTCTACCGATTTCAACCCCTTTGACAATGTCAATTTGATCTCTCTGGTCTTCGAGCGTCTGCAGGATGATTCGCGCCATCTGGCTCGCAACGCGGCTTTGCAGTTTGTCCAAGAAGGAATGAGGAAAAACACGCTGGTGGCAGTTTTCGCAATCCACCATCGGCTCTACGTGCTTCAGCAGTTTACAAACGACCGCGAGTTGGTTCGAACTGCTATCGAACAGGCAACATCCGGCAGCCACGGAGAATTCATCTCACAATCTTCAGCGGTTGTTCAGGGCTTGATTCAGGCAGGCGATACCAGGACTGTAGGGGACCAGGAACAGACCGGCTTTTCTCTCGCCCTGGGCAGGCCTGATCCAAGTGCAGTAAGTGGGGCCTTTGAACAGGTGGCTCTGGCCCAGGTGACTCTGAGCGCCCTGCGGCAAGCACAAACCATTTTTCGCGATCAGCAGGGCCACGCCTCGCTGGCTTCCCTGATGGCTCTGGTCAACGAGCAGCGGCACCTGGCGGGACGGAAAACTCTTCTTCTGTTTTCTCAAGGCCTGCAGGTTCCACCAGGCATGGTTGAACGCTTGAGACTCCTGATCAGCGAGGCGAATCGAGCCAATATGAGTTTCTACGCGGTTGCCGCCCATGGGCTTACTTCCGAACGGCCGCTGCTGCAAGCGCAGCAAATGCTGCTGCAGTCCAGCGACACCAGTCGGTCTCAATTCGACACAGGTCTGGGAAGGCCCATCAGCCGAGAGGAGGCCCTGGTGCACGAATGGGCTGAGAACAGCATGCGCATGAATGAACTGGGCACGCTGGCCGATCTGGCCGAAAGCACAGGCGGCTTTTTGATCGCGGACACGAACGATCCCAGCGACCAGATGGTCAGGGTCAGTGAGGATATTCGTACCCATTATGAACTGGCTTACTACCCCCACTCCATTGAGTACGACGGTAAATTCCGGAGCATCTCCATCAAAGTCCATCGCCCCAAAGTAAAAGTGCAAACGCGGAGCGGCTACTTTGCCTTGCCTCCAAGCAGTGACGGGACTCCCATTTTGCCCTATGAGATTCCTCTGCTGGCAGCCATCAATGCCAGGCCCTTACCTTCTGATCTTTCGTATTATTCACGGGTCCTGCATTTTGACCGGCACACAGACCTTCGTCATCACATCTTCGTCCTGGAAGTTCCCCTGGGTGCGATCGCTTTCTCTGCAGACGAGGAGAAGGAAATCTACAGCACTCGCCTTTCGCTTATAGCGCTTTTGAAGGACCAGAATGGCCGCGTCATCCGGAAGTTCTCGCAGGACTATCCCCTTCAAGGTCCGCTGGAAAAACTCCATCTGGTCCGAAATGGAAGCGTGATCTTTATGCGCGACCTGCAGCTCCCGCCGGGATCTTACACGTTCGAGTCAGCCGTGGTCGATCATGGCGTCCACCGAATGAGCGCTCAGCGAAAGCGGCTGGTTGTCACGCGGCCTCCGGCAGGTCTTGAGATCAGCAGCCTTTCAGTAATCAGGAGAGTTGATCCGGTGTCCGAGCATCAGAGCAAACCGGATGATCCTCTTCATTACCAGGATGGGAAGATTATTCCAAATCTGGGCGGAGCCATTGCTCTGACACCGGAAGCTAAGATTGGAATCCACTGCATTGTTTACCGCGCGGACCGGCAATCTGAAAATCCGCAACTCATTCTGGAAGTGCTGCAGGAGGGAAGGCCAGTGGCCCGCGGAACTGCCGAGTTGGGCTCTCCGGATTACCAGGGGAAGATCGTGTTTGTGGGAACACTGCCTGTGGATAGCCTTGGGCCGGGCAGCTACGAGATTCGGGCCGTCGCTCAGGACAGCCGATCTGCAACCAAGGGACACGCCTTCTTCACCGTCGTCAGTCCGAATCAGTAGATTCAAAGACCCGCAAAGGAAGGTGGGTGTCTTTGGTGAAAATCCCCGGCGTCCTGATAGGTCCTAGCCAAGGCCAGCGTCTCGGCTTCGGCATATAGATTGCCGATGAAACTGACACTGGTGGGCAGTCCTTTGCTGGTGAACCCGTTGGGCAAAACAACGCATGGGTGTCCGGTCAGGTTGGTCAGCAGCAGGTTGTCACCTCCGAAAGAAGGTGCGACGTAGACATCTACCCTGGACATTAGTTCGCTCATCGCCTGCATGACCAGAGTACGAATCCGGTTAGCCTGGATGTACTCGACAGCCGGAATCAGACGGCTCTGCCGAAAGACGTTGGGCCAGGCGTTTTCAATCTGCCGGACCAGCAGGTCATCGCGGTTGCTCCGCGTGAGGTCGTCGAAGGCGGCAGCCGCTTCGACGTTCAGGATGAAGGAAAGCGCTTCGACTGGATAATCGGGTACTTCGATGGGGATGAGATTAAATCCCAGAGAGCGCAGCTTTTCCAACGCAGCCTGATCCAGCTCCTTCCGTTCCTTATCGTCACTATCTTGATCCTCAGGATCTTCTTCGAAAGCGCTTCTCAGATAACCTATTCTCAGATCTTCCAGCCTCCTGCGGGGCGGCCAGCTAAAGGGCAGATCAACGACCGTGGAGTCCTTTCCATCCGGTCCATAGATGGCATTGAAGACCAGAGCACAATCCTCGACCGTCCGGCCCATGGGCCCGAGCTTATCCATGCTCCAGCTCAGAGCCATGGCTCCGAAGCGGCTGACTCGGCCGAAGGTGGGACGAAGGCTCGTCACTCCGCAGGCCGTCGAGGGAGACACGATCGAACCCCAGGTCTCTGAGCCGATCGAAAATCCTACCAATCCGGCGGCTGTGGCAGCGGCAGGCCCGGCGGATGATCCGCTCGAACCTTTCTTTGGGTCCCAGGGATTTCTGGTCTTTCCGCCGTACCATACGTCCCCCCAGGCCAGGGCGCCCAGGGTGAGCTTGGCCACCAGGACCGCGCCTGCTTCTTCCAGCCGCTGCACCACTGTGGCATCGGCGTCGATGATCTGGTCCTTGTAGGGGATGGCGCCCCAGGTAGTCTTGTAATCCCGGGTCGCCAGCAGGTCCTTGGCTCCCCAGGGGATTCCGTGCAGAGGCCCGCGATATCTTCCGGAGGCGATCTCCTCGTCGGCTCTTCTGGCTTGCCGGAGCGCCAAATCCTCTGTCAGGCTGACTACACACAGCAACTGGGGATCATATTTCTTGATACGGGCCAGATACATCTCGGTCAGCTCAAGCGAGCTGACTTTACGAGACTGGATGAGCTGCGCGAGTTGCGTAACAGGCCAGAATGCCAGCTCCTCGAGGTTGGCAGGAGCTTCGGGCGCATCTGTCGCCTGAAGCGAAAACGAGCCCGCCCTTCGATCAAAAGACATTGCAGGCAATCGCGGATCGAACTGAAGAGCGGGAGCCACACTATTGTCGAGGGGAACCGTCCTGAGCTTCTCGTAATATTCGAGGTGCTCGTTGACTCCCTTCAACATGAGCTCGCGCTCTTCCTCGCTGAATTCGAGACCGGCTAGCTTCTCCGCCTCCCGGATCATTTCTTTGGTGATCCGCAGTGCAGCCTCTGATTCTTGCTGCTCCTGCAGACTGGCCCACAAGATATTCGGGAACAGCGTTGATGAAATTCCGAGACTGGAAAGGCAAGCGACAAAGCGGCGGCGGTCGAGCATGCGTTAGTTTCTTAGAGTTTACTGGAGCGTGAAAAAGGTGTGTTCCTTGACGGCCGTCTGGCCCTGCTGGGCGAGGACGCGAACTTCGTAGCGCCCGGGATCGAAATCGGAAAGAGGTATTGTGGCCATATAAGGAATCTCTCCCGAGTCACCCTGCGGCGACGGAAGCTCCGGTCGGGCCTGTCCCACCACTTGCCCATCCTGAAGAAACTGAATGACCACGACGGGATCGTCGGCGATCTGTCTGGAAGGATAAACCACCAGGTAAATGGATACGGCGGTTTCGGTGTTCTTCTGCAGAGGAACGTCCAGGTTAGGAAGGATCTTCAGGTTTCCGAAATGAAGCGGATTGTGCTGCGCCTGATCCTCTTGCGCAAGAGGATCCGCGCGAAGAACGACCAAGACACTGCTCAGAGCGACCCCATTCGGTTCAGGACGGACGTAAAGAAGCGATCGCTGGGCGCTGGACATGCCGGTTTCATGGTCATAAGCAACCGTCTCCAGCCTGTAGCGTCCCGGCTGTAAATGAAAGTTCCTGATAAAGAACAAGTTCCCCTGCTTCAACTCCTCCACACGCTCCAGGGGGCCCGACAACGGGTAGTCCTCACTGAATCTTTGTATCACTTCCCCGTCGGAGTCTTTCACCAGAGCCATGACCGAGAAGCGAGCACTGTAGCTCTGGCTATCCTCACCAGGTTTGAAGGTGAAGTCCTGGAGAGGCACCTCCATGATGAGAGTATGATGGACACCTCCATTACCGTCGTCGAAACGAAGTGCTCTGGCCCTGTACTGAAAATCCCGAGGAAGCTGAGGATGAGTCAGCGCTGCCAGCATCGGCACCTCATAGGGCAAAATCGGTCGCTGATCGATCTGAGGGACGTCAAAATAGCCACTGCGGGTTTGGACCGTGACGTCGGGCCTGGAGACTTTCACTTCGATAGCATGAAAGCTGCCGTCGCCGCGAACGCTGGCCGGGATATAGCCGATCTCATAATAGCTGTGGATATCTTCGCTCAGCCTCTCGATCCCTGGCCTGAAATCATTGGTATTCGCCAGCAGAAAGCCTCCCGTGCTGCGGGCCAGATCCGCAAGTGTCTCCTGAGTATTCATCCGGATACTGGCCTCGGCGTGCTCGACGGCCATGACTTCTGCTCGGGTGACGGCGCGCCCTCCGCCGGAAGAAACCTGGCTGCGGCTGGCGCCGGCCGCCTGGCGGAGCATGTCTCTTGCGCCTCCCGACAGGTTCTGAGATGTGAGTCCCCGGGCATCAATGGAATAAAAGCTGAGATTGGCACGGTTAGCTTCGCTGATGGTGGTCCGCAGTAGATCGACCTGGTTGGGAGGTACGTGAAGGCCGGTGGAAAAATAGAGAACGGTCTTACGGCCGGCCAGGCGCTGCTGCTCTCGAATAATGGAAAGGAGCGCGTGCAGTGAGGTGATCCCCTGCTGCTCCCGAGCCAGTGACTGCGACATGCGAAGCATGTTGAGCGTCATCTGGGCCATCGTGGCCTCTGCAAAAGACATTCCCATGTCGCCGGAGGGTAGACTGCCCTGCCCAACCTGAGCGGCAGCCGACTCTCCTGCGGCCGTGGCCCCGCTCATGGTCTCGAGTTCCTGCTGAATTTCCGCCGAGTGCTCGGCAAACTGGCCATAGGCTCCCGACGTCGCCTGCTCGATGGCCTCCTCCAACTCGTCACGATCGCTGGTAAATGGCTGAAGGACCGAGAGCCTGAGATTGACCACGAATATCGCCACATAAGTATTTGTACCCAGTCCGAGATCCAGAAAGTCCTTTGCCGTCTGTTGGGCAAGCTGCCGCTCCTCGAGCCCCAGCCGCTCAAAAACCATCGTTACCAGGTTGATGTGGCGGAAAGGGTCCGGCTGGCCTGGCTGGGCCAATTGAGGCGACACTTCAACCCTGCCACCCTGATCGGAAACCGTGACGATCACGTTCGAGCCCCCAACGACAGAACGAAAGGTGCGGATCTCCTGCTGGACACCATTTTCGAAGATCTTTATTTCGTCGGCCCTGAGATCGGAAATCGGCCGACCCTTCTTGTCGCGAACGACCACATCGAGCACAACTGCCTCACTGGCAGCTCGGAACGTGGTTTCTGCGTCTTGCTGGGCCACAGCCCCCGACCATGTCCAAGTGAACAGGAGTAAGAGAAGAACGGCAAGCCTCTGGTAAGTCATCCTTGCCCTGAATTGTGCCCCGCTCTCTTCATCCGGTCAAGCGTTTAAACTTGCCATTCTTTTAGTTCTTGTCCCATAGTGGGGATTCCAAGAAACTAAGAAACCATGAAACTCCACGAACTGGACACGCCGGCCCTGACCATTGATCTGGATGTGATGCACAGGAATCTCGATCGGATGGGCGAGTATTGCCGGTCGCATCATCTCGAGCTGCGGCCTCACACCAAGACTCACAAGATTCCAGAATTGGCGCGCCAGCAGCTTCAATCAGGCGCCACTGGCCTCACGGTGGCCAAAATTGGTGAAGCTGAAGTGATGAGCCAGGATGGACTGGACGATCTGCTTCTGGCTTATCCACCTTTCGGCGAGACCAAGGCGCGCCGCCTGCATGAAGTTCTCGAACGATCCAGATTAGCGGTTTCGCTGGACTCGGAGGATTCGGCCGAGTGGACGTCACGGGCAGCCAACGGAAAGACAATCGATGTTCTGGTGGAGCTCGATCTGGGAATGAGGCGCTGCGGCGTCAGTCCGGGAGGCGAGGCGGTGGAGTTGGCCCGGCGCATTGAAGTCAAACCGGGTCTGCGTTTTGCCGGCATTATGTTCTATCCGGGACACCTTCATCCGGCCGGTAATGGAGACGATAGGGCGCTGGAACAGCTAAACTCGACACTTCAACAGCAACTGGAGCTGTTCAGACAGGAAAAGATTCCGGTGCAGCGGGTCAGCGGCGGCAGCACTCCCTCTGCCTTTTATTCGCATTGCATTCAGGGACTGACGGAGATTCGTCCCGGGACATACATCTTCAATGACCGGAATACGATTGAATGGAAAGCCTGCACCGAGGAAGACTGCGCGGCTTCTATTCTGGCCAGGGTGGTGAGCACGGCGGTACCGGGCCAGGCCATTATCGACGCCGGCTCCAAGACCTTTACCAGCGACCTGCTGAGGGGGCAGCCCGGGCAGGGTTTCGGATTGATCAAAGACCATCCGGACATTGAATTCTTTGCCCTGAACGAGGAACACGGCTATTTGCGGCTTCCTGCGGGCCAAGAGCTGGCGTTGGGCCAGTTTCTGCAGATCATCCCCAACCACATCTGCGTCGCGGTTAACATGCACGAGCAGGTGTACGGCTATCGCGGCTCCGAGGTGCTGCACGAGTGGCCCGTCAAAGCCCGAGGGAAGATCCGCTGATCCTTTCTTTAGCGGTCCGATTACGCTATACTTTTTTTTCCTCGAACCGGGCCTATAGCTCAGCTGGTTAGAGCGCACGCCTGATAAGCGTGAGGTCGGTAGTTCGAATCTACCTAGGCCCACCAAAAAACTTCGCAACTCGACCTCATTTGGTGTATCCTACACTTGTCTTCTCTCTTTGATCAGCGTTTGATTGAGCCCATACGGTAGGAGAATAGCAGCGACGGTTGGGAGAGTGAGAGAGGCAAGAAAAAATTAGAAGGCCGCTCGTTAGAGCATTAGAAGAGACTTCGCTGCGAATTCACCTGAGCCCCGCTAGTTACAGCCTTCCAGAAAGGGAAAATCATGACTAAGAAACTCTTTGTTGGCAATCTGTCATTCCAGACTTCAAGCGGAGATCTGGAGCAGCTTTTCACCGAAGCCGGCACAGTTGAATCGGCCACGGTCCTTACCGACCGCACCACCGGCCGTTCCCGCGGATTCGGCTTCGTCGAAATGGCTTCGCAAGAAGAGGCAGAAAAAGCCATCGAACAGTTCAACGGTAAAGAAGTAGATGGCCGTGCGCTGAATGTGAATCTGGCAAAGCCCCGCGAAGACCGCGGAGGCAGCGGCGGACCCAGCCGTGGCGGACATCGCGAGAACCGTGGTGGCTTTCGAGATAAGCGCTGGTAAATGACTACCGGTGAACCTCGAGTCGGAGACCGGCAGCGTCCTGCCGCCGGTCTCCGGCTCTGCAATTTATAATCCAATTTACTACCGTAATGACCATCGCCAAAGGCAGTGGCTGTACCGCGTGCCGCTGCTGATACTGAGCACTGACCGGCCGCTCTCTTAGTCCTGAGGCCTATCAGAGCCGCGACTGTAAAGGAGCGGCCTTTAGATATAATGGCCTGGCTATGGCTTACAGCGGGATGAGTATAGATGAACAGATCGCTTACTTGCTGAAGGGAGCGGCGGAAGTCATCAATGAGGAGGAACTGCGCCGCAAGTTGGAGAAGTCGCGGAAGACGGGCAAGCCTCTGACTGTCAAGGTTGGCTTTGATCCGACCGCGCCGGACCTACATCTGGGCCACGCCGTGCTGCTGCGTAAGATGAAGCATTTCCAGGACCTGGGCCACAGGGTTATCTTTCTCATCGGCGACTTCACCGGGATGATCGGCGACCCCACCGGGCGCAACAAAACCCGTGCTCCACTCACTCGGGAGGAAATCAGCTCCAATGCCGAGACTTATAAAAGCCAGGTCTTCAAGATCCTGGACCCGGAAAAAACTGTTGTCGATTTCAACAGCCGCTGGCTCGGTTCGCTTGGCTCCGAGGATTGGGTCCGCCTGTGCGCCAGATACACGGTGGCCCGCATGCTGGAGCGGGATGATTTCTCAAAGCGCATGGCCGCCAATCAACCGATTTCGATCCACGAGCTGCTCTATCCGCTGGCGCAGGCCTATGACAGTGTGGCGCTGCAGGCAGACTTTGAACTGGGCGGCACGGACCAGAAATTCAATCTGCTGGTGGGACGTGATATTCAGCGTGAGTTCGGGCTGGAGCCACAGGTGCTGCTGACCACGCCTCTCCTGGAAGGACTGGATGGAGTCGAAAAAATGAGCAAGTCCCTGGGTAACTATGTCGGAATTACCGAAGCACCTCAGGAAATCTACGGTAAGATCATGTCCATCAGCGATGATCTGATGCGCCGCTACTACGAATTGCTCACGGACCTGAGTTACGAGGCGATTAAAGACCTTCAGGAGCAGGTTCGCGGGGAGCGGCGCCATCCCATGGAAGTGAAGTCTGAACTGGCCTTCAGGATCGTGAGCGATTTTCACTCGGAAGGGGCGGCCCGGGAGGCGCAAGCCCACTTCCAGCGCGTGTTCCAGAAACGCGAAGACCCGGAAGACATGCCCGAATTTAGGATCGGCAGCCGGGGCGCTTCCCTGGCGCTGGCCGATGTGATCTTCCAATTGGACTTTGCGCCCTCGAAATCGGAAGCACGACGGCTGATTCGTCAGGGGGGCGTGTCCATTGACGGAAACAAGGTGGGGAACCCGGGCATGGCTCTCCGGCCGGATCAGCCAGATTTTGTGCTGCGCGTTGGAAAAAGGAAATTCGGACGGATCAGGATGATTTAGTGCTGCGATTCCGAAATAACATGACAATCGCCGACGGGAATGGTCAACCTATTTCGGAGCTGACCACTGACCGCTGACCCCTGACCGGCTGACCGCTGACCGCGAGCGAAGCGAGCTTGCCACCCGCCACCCGCCACCGCGAGCGAAGCGAGCTGACCACTGACCGCTGACCGCTGACCGCTGACCGCGAGCGAAGCGAGCTTGCCACCCGCCACCTGCCACCCGCCACCGCGAGCGAAGCGAGCTGACCACTGACCGCGAGCGAAGCGAGCTTGCCACCCGCCACCTGCCACCCGCCACCGCGAGCGAAGCGAGCTGACCGCTGACCGCTGACCACTGACCGCTGACCGCTGACCGGGTTTGAGGACGGATCCGACTTTCCCGTAAACGATCTAGTATTACTATGTTAAGTAGTATCGTCCACAATGTCACCGAACTTGGTTCCGCAGCAGTAGCAGAAGCCGACGAATCTCAGCAAGAACGGGCGGATCGCGTGGAGCGTCCGTTCCCACGTGAGCC
>JBOGJG010000229.1:0-1167 GCA_050747825.1 Acidobacteriota bacterium
GCGCTCTTCAGGAATCTGGTTGTTCGGAAGGGCTTCTCCCGTGAGCGGATCTTTGATTGTTTTGCCGAGCTGGGAAAAATCGCCTTGGGCAAACCCGGCAGAAATGGTCGCTGCGTTGTAGATGCGATCTCGCCGCAGGCGGATCCCTTCGTAGCTGGTGAAGAAAAAGGTCTGATCGGCGGCGATGGGGCCGCCCAGACTGAATCCGAACTGATTTCTGAGATTTTTCGACTTGGTCCTGGCGAAAGCGCTTTTGGCGTCCAGGGCGTCGTTGCGGTGGAACTCCCAGAAGGTTCCGTGAAATTCATTGGTGCCCGATTTGGTCACGGCCTGGACCTGCAGAGGCTGACGGCCTTCTTCAGCCGTAAAATTGGCCGTTTGGACGCGGAACTCGGCAATCGTGTCGATATTGGGGAGGGTGATGCCACCTTCGTTGGAGGACTCATTGACGCTGAGACCATCAATTTGAAACTCCGCTTGGTCGTCTCGTTTTCCGAGACCTTGAACCCTGGAGAGCAGCTGGCCGGTGTCTCTGAGGGCGGTCACGCGCATGCCGGGCACCAGGGCCACCAGCTCTACGGCATTTCGATTCTTCACCGGCAGATCTCTGATTTCCCGCTCGGTGATGGAGCTTTCCACCGAGGCTTTCTCGGTTTGCATCAGCTCCATCGCGGATTGAACCGTCACCTGCTGGGTCACCTCCCCCACCTCCAGGACGGGGAAGATTCTCTTGGCTTCTCCTGCCGTCAGGCTGGTCCTCTCCAGCCGCCAGGTCTTGAAGCCGGGAAGCTCCACCGAGACGGTGTAAGCGCCCCGGGGCAGCGCCAGGACCTCAAAATAGCCCGTATCGTTGGTAAGGACCGTCTCGGTCAAGCCCGTTTCCAGATTCGCCACCCTCACCTCGGCTCCCGGGACGACCGCTTCCGTCTCATCTTTGACAAATCCTAAAATCGACCCTTCCACTCCCACCTGGGCGACCGCTGAAGCAGGCAGGGACAGGAGAATAGCCAGCGCGACTCCCCATAACTCACGAGTCATGAGAGACCCCCTTCTCTTTGTTCTATTAATGGAACAATTGTTTCTAATAACGAACCGAAAGGATACCATACTCCGGGGTTTCTGTCAACAAGGTGCTCGTAGCTTGTCGTTAGCAAGTGATATGACCGT
>JBOGJG010000230.1:0-1875 GCA_050747825.1 Acidobacteriota bacterium
GATGTAATCACCCCAAGTCTTCCGCCTATGCCTCCCTGCCTCGACCATGATGACAAAGTCAAGTCCCTCTCCAACCAGCGTATCCGGATGTCGCGCTGATCGGCATTGCAAGTCCCAGCCCCAGGAGGTGCGAATGTGCATGTTCCCCGACTCGACATTGTTCTGGAACTTCGGAGATAAGTCATCCACACCCATGGATCGCAGTGTGTTGTATACGACTCGGAACTCCTTCTCCGCATCGCTGTATTGCGGACCGACGATCCAGCCCTGCTGTACCTGACTAAACCGATTCAGGACCCAGCAAGTACACTCCGCCTCCTTCCCTCCCAGCAAGGTCTTGCCCCACCGCCGCCCGCAGGCGAGGACCTTGTGCCGGTGAGTATCGTAGTGGATTTGCTCTTGAGCCTCGTGTGGCTCATACCCATACTTCGCCCAGTACAGGTCTTTCCTCAGCGCCTTACCGGAAGAGCCAAGAGCTTGCCCGGCGAGGATAGGGTTCTCCGTCATCATGCTCATACGCCGGCATACTCCTCATCCTCGTCCACTTCCTCGAGCTCCTTTGCCCGAAGGAAGGCGTCGACGAGCGAGTCGTTGTCTTCACCCCAGCGCGCACGATCCATCATCTCGGTCAGGGTACTCTCAGCCACCAAGAAGCGTCGGTCAGGGGGTGACATAGTCCGTCCCTTCAAGCTCCGCTGGCTGCTCCTTCTCGCTGTCCTTGACCTGCCCGCGGAAGTAGCGGGGGTCTTGTGCACGGGTCAAATCGGTGTCATCGCCCGTGAGATACACCTCCCTCATCTTCTCCGAGGCGTCTGCATCCCCCGCTGTCTTCGGGAACAGCGTGTTGTTCTGGACCTTACCACCATGCTCACTCGCGGGACCCTCCGCTAGCATGCTTCCTCCTATCCAGTCGTCTTGTCCCACTCTTCTCGTGCTACTGACTCCATGCCCGCCTCGACGACCTTGACGAACCGAACCAGTCCTAGGCTCTGTATCAGGTCTTGCTTAGGCGCAGCCAAGAACAACTACGAGGGTTCTCCATCCTGATCCACGCATTGCACGACCAGAATGAAGGCTGTAACCATCCCTCGTTCGAACCCATCATGGCCTATAATGCTGGTTGTCTAACAGCTTCTGCACAAGAGTAAGGCCAGCCTCAGAAAGCTGAGGTCTCATCGCTCGAGGGCATCAATACAGAACCACCTCTCCACCGGGTAATGAGATAGTGGCATAAGCCGTGTCCTTCCAGAAGTCTGCGACCTCAGGGTCTCGACGAGACTCCAAATCCTGTCTCGAGGGCCCTATGAAGCCGGAGGGGTGAGTATGCCACACCAGGATGTCGGTGTAGTCGAACCCCAACTCGCGTAAGCCATTACCCCCGTTGAAGGCATGGTGCAGTTGATCTGCTGAGACCAACCACTGCTGTTCCTCTTCAGCCTCATTGGTCAGCCAAAAGATCGTTCCGTCAGGGCATATGAACCCCCCGATCTCTCGAGGCATGGCTTCCACACCCGCCTCGACGATCTGAGGAATGCACTCTCCAAGCACAGCAGGATCAAAAGTCTTCATTGATCCCCTTGCCTCTTCGCATGCTGCTCGCATGCCTCCTTATGGAGCGTATGGAGTGCTTCGACATCCTCCTGAGTCTGCTCTCCCTTTGGCTCTACCGGCTGGATCATCAGAGCCGTGCATATAGCAGTATAGCCCTGGTCCTCAATCAGAGCTTTCAAGTGGTTCCACTGCTCCCGCACTGTCAGCTCAGTGCCGTCACTCCGAAGGAGGACCTGGTTCTCTGGGAGTCCAGCAATGGGATTAGGTGCTGCGCATGCAGCGAACACAAGCAGGAGAACTAGTACTATCTTCCTCATTCTGACC
>JBOGJG010000231.1:0-1748 GCA_050747825.1 Acidobacteriota bacterium
GATAGTGAGATCGATCTGGCGAAATTCGGCTCGGGCCGGAGCGATGAGGAAGCCTGCGATGGCTAAGGTTAGAAAGAAGTATCTTTTCATTTTTCCAAAACTCCTTGTCGACAAGCGATGGTAGCGGCCGCCCCATGGGTGGCCGGGTGTGGCTCATTAGAGCCGCCGCTACAGTTCTTTTTCCTAGAAAAAGTAGCTGAAGTTCACGGCGACACGGAAATCCTCCTGTTGGTGCATTGCACCGGCATTTCTGTAAACGGGAAACTGGATTCCTCCTTCGATGGCATAGTTTTTGTAAATCCCCAGGGTGGTAGGCCCGACGAAGATCTGGTGTCCGCCGGTTTCAGGGATTTCGAGGCCTCCCTGTTGCACGCGGCCCACCTCCTCCCCGGTCATTTCAATGAAAAGCCGCCAATCCCAATGGGGGTAATCTTTCTGCAAGACCGGAGGCCGGTAGCCCCAGACCAATGTGTAATAGAGCAAATCCGGCCGTTGATCTCCTTCCGATTCGGCGAAACGTTTGTAGCCCACTCCGCCCCAGAGATAATGACTTCTGGAGGCGTAGCCCGTAGCCGCGGCCGTCCAGAATCCAGGCGCCTTCTCGAGCTCGCCCAGCATCCCGGCGACCTCCTGCGGTCCGGGGACAATGATTCCGCCGTAGACCGTGCTTTCGAACCGGGATCCCACTTCCACACCCTGCCGGTGAAAGCGCCAGGCTACAATTCCTTCCAGATCACCGTTTCCGGGCATCATTGCGGTCATCCGCCCGGGCACGAGAGGCGCTGAATTGAAAATCGCCGGAACGGAGAAAGACACCATGACGTCTTCGGTGATCCCGTAGCTCAGCATCCCGCGAAACATGCTCCCAAACTCCTCTTCCCCCTTACGGCCCATGAAGGCAAGATCGAGCGCCCAGGCGCCCTTGGCGTTCGTGGGGGTTGCCAGCGTAAAAACCGGGCCATGCCCGGAGGCCTCAAGCGACCAGGTCGCAGTCCACGCGGCGACAAAAGCAACGAGTATCATTGGCAGCTTTCTCATCTATGTGTGCTCCTTATGAAGTCAGATACAGCCATATCGGCAGGTAGAGATAAGCGGTAAAGAATCCGACTAAATAGATGGCCACTGAGAACCACAGCATCACCCGCGTAAAGCGGTTTGCAACGGCACAGGCATCGCCATCTCCAGCGTGGCACTCGGCTGCGTTCTGCCGCAGCCGGGGCAGGCCATAGACGAAAAAGATCGTCAGTCCGATCATTAAGCCGCTGCCGCTGAAAACCCAGCCTTTGTGCTGCGAAAGCGTGACCAGCCAGGGCACCGACGAAACCAGGCCGGCCACCGCCATTCCCATCCCGAGGCTGACGAGCAGGATGGGCAGAGCGCAGCAGATCAGCGTTCCCAGAGACGCAAACAACGACAAAAAGCTGAGCGCCTTTTTTCTCATCTGTATGTGAGACGATCAAGAGGTCGGATTTCTTCGCGGCAATTCTTTTCGTTCTCCTCAGGAACAGGGGAACTGGTCTAAGGTGTTGTATTTTAGCGATGCTTTTTCCGGCTCCTGCACCCGCAGGAGAGGCAGGTCGCGGAACAGTTGTCTGCAGCGAGTCCCAGCTGCGCTCCTGTCAGCCTGACTTCACCGAAGATCCAGATATGAGAGGTCCGGCCGCGGCTTTCGCCGGACCGCCTCCTGCGGAGGCATCCTTCGAAGCTCCAGTCAAAATCACATGCGGGGACTAAACGATCCCCTCGTC
>JBOGJG010000232.1:0-2348 GCA_050747825.1 Acidobacteriota bacterium
ACTCGATGCTGCGCACCGCGGCCGAGGCTTACAAGGTGCTGCAATTGCAGGGCCAGAACCTGCCGCCGCTCGATGCCTTCTACCTGATGACCCTCGGCAACGCCCGCGCGCTCGGCCTGGAGGCCGAGATCGGCTCGTTTGCGATCGGCAGCGAGGCGGACGTCGTGGTCCTCGACCCTTGCGCCACGCCGGCCATGGCGCACCGCGTGGCGGCGATCGGGGACGATCTCGATGCCACCTTGTTCGTCCTCATGACGCTCGGCGACGACCGCGCCGTCCGCGCCACCTACGTGCTGGGCGAGTTGACGTCCGCCGCGCCGTGATCGAGCCCCGGCGCTCGCCAGCGCCTACATGCGATTCGATCTTCCCAATAGGCTAGCGATCTCTCCGGCACGCGGAGGTGGCGCGCCGGGCTTCAATGCATTCCAATCGGCTTCCGGCTACCACGCGCGGCGTGCCACTGAAAGGGCGTTTACCTAAGCATCGAGAGGGCGCTCCCGAAAACCACGCCGAGACTCACAAAGAAGAAGACATAGCTCAGTTCTAGAACCGCGATCTGCTCACGTGGCTCCTCCGGAAGGACCAGGTCCCACGCGATCCCCAGCATTAGCGCAAACAACGCACATGCGATTACTGCCCCACCAGTCGCCAACAACGGGGGGGGTGCGCGCAGCGGAACCCTGACGCGCGCTGGATCTCATCGTGAAACGGCCTATCATGTAACTGCACAGGCCGGAAACCAACGCCAATAAGGCCGCGTCTGGCAAGAGCTCTTCCCGGATGTCCGGATTAATAAAATGCAACAGGCCAAGCCTATCTAGAATGAACGGATTCACTCCGCTACCAAGTGAACTGGCCAGTGCCTCGCCAATTGTGCGCCAGACATCTTTCATCAGGAAGGATCTGGGGCTGGAATCAAGTCCCAGATTTGTTCGCCACTCAGATCTCGGCTGCCGCCATTTATGGTATATACTCCTGCGGACCCAATTGCGGCCAGCTCGGCGGCCCCATCCCAGACAAATACTTGAGCCGGCTCCACTACAACTTCCTTGTCAGTTGGGACTGATACTTCTGCTGTTCCGAATGATTCCAGATAAATCGGCTTTTCAAAACCATAAACGAAATACTGGGAGAACTCCGGAGTCTTTGTCATATTCAGATGCAATGACAGATCGTTCTTGCCGTTATTCACGAACTTGTACTTTAACAAAGGCATATCCAAAGTGTCATCAAATTCCGACGTTATTTTGAGGTCCGATAGTTCTGAATTTCCATATTTGTCCCTGATATCCACATGGACATGCGATACAAGCGACGACAGAGAGGCGTTTTCCAACGGGGCCGCACCAGACCCTGTTGCATCAGCTGTTTGCTTCTGGTCTGGCTTGTACACTTTGGTGTCGTACGGGTTATCAGACGGCCCATAATGAAGTGGGCCGGTTTCAAGATATTGACTCATTGGACCCACATCAGGAGGGCAGTTTGATCGAATGCATCCCGCCGGGATGCTCCTTCTGAAGAATTCAGCCACCTTCCAACTTATTCTCAATACTTCTTTTTCTTGGTGGTTCGTCACGCTATAATCATAACAGTAATGCGGCGGTGACCCATTATGACCTCTCTTGATCAAGTATGGCAGCGAAGACCAGGTCAAGGGGTTCTTATCGCCGCCTCGCTCTGCGGTGGCGGCTGGATCGCCTCCACACGCGCACTCGGCCTCTCCAGCTTCGCACGTGACTTCAGTCGACAGACCCCCCCGCGTACACCGGAACTAGTGTCAGAGTGAGCGCCAGCAGCGCTGTGAGACTGAACCTAGCGGTTTTGGCGATGTCGAACCTGTCCAGGTTAGCGTCCCCGAGCTTCGAAGTCGACTTAGAGAAGCGATGAGCGATCATTGTCAGCTCCAGCCGCGCCGTCCCATTAGACCCTACTCCTCAAATTTGCCCGATGGATGCTGGGCAATCTCGGAGGCTACCTCGCCCAACAGCAGCGGGCAAGCCCGACTCGCTCATTATCAAAAGGATCCGCACGCGTTAAAGGAGGTCGTGATTCGTCGCGACCTGCATCTGCTGGTCAAGGAGAAATCAGCAGCGCCGTGGAGCCGCGCGCGGCGGTGAGGCCGCCGACCACCGATCAGACGCTCCGAGCCAAGGCCCGATCGGTGGTCTTGAGCACTTAGCTAGTTGGTTACAGGGCCGGCGGCGCGCGCTCAGAACCGGACGCCGAAGTTCAGACCGCCCCAGAGGATGCCCTCGTCCCAACTCGAGTTGCGGAACTGGTAGTCGTAAGCCACCGATGCGCGCATGGCGACGTTTTCCAAAAGCGTGATGTCCAAGCCGATCTCGGGT
>JBOGJG010000233.1:0-1166 GCA_050747825.1 Acidobacteriota bacterium
GCTTCGGTGAGCCGCAAACAGGCTTTGACCCGGAGATGTCCGAATGGGGCAACCCACCTCGGCTCATCCCGAGGTATCCCGGACTGAATCCATAGGTCCGTGGAGGCGAACGTGGGGAAGTGAACCATCTCAGTACCCATAGGAAGAGAAAACAACAGTGATTCCGCTAGTAGCGGCGAGCGAACGCGGAACAGCCCAAACCAGTGGGCTTGCCCACTGGGGTTGTAGGGCCTGCCGGGCCGTGAGGCCGGCGAGTTACCAACCAGCAGGATAGTCGAACGGCCTGGAACGGCCGGCCAGAGAGGGTGACAGCCCCGTAGGCGACATCCGTGCTGGCTCGCTGGGCAGGTTCCTGAGTACCGCGGGACACGAGGAATCCCGTGGGAAACCGGGAGGACCATCTCCCAAGGCTAAATACTCCCTGGCGACCGATAGTGAACCAGTACCGTGAGGGAAAGGTGAAAAGCACCCCTGTGAGGGGAGTGAAATAGTACCTGAAACCGCATGCCTACAAGCAGTGGGAGGGCTATGGTGCCCGCGGGTCTGGTCGGCGCAAGCTGGCCAGGCCGGAGCACACTGCCTGACCGCGTGCCTTTTGCATAATGAGCCGGCTAGTTATTCTCGGTGGCGAGGTTAAGCGTAAGCGAGCCGCAGCGAAAGCGAGTCCGAATAGGGCGTACAGTCGCCGGGAATAGACGCGAAGCGGGGTGATCTACCCTTGGCCAGGGTGAAGCGCGGGTAACACCGCGTGGAGGCCCGAACCAGTGTTGGTTGAAAACAGCTTGGATGAGCTGAGGGTAGGGGTGAAAGGCTAATCAAACTCCGTGATTGCCCGTTCTCCTCGAAATGCCTTTAGGGGCAGCCTCGAGCGGTTGGCGCTGGCGGTAGAGCACTGGATGGACTAGGGGGCTTACCCGCTTACCGAATCCAACCAAACTCCGAATGCCAGTGACGCAGAGCTCGGGAGTGAGACGGCGGGGGCTAAGCTCCGTCGTCGAGAGGGAAACAGCCCAGACTACCGGCTAAGGTCCCTAACTTCGTGCTAAGTGGGAAAGGATCTGGAGACGCTCAGACAACCAGGAGGTTGGCTTAGAAGCAGCCATCCTTTAAAGAAAGCGTAATAGCTCACTGGTCAAGCGGCTCCGGGCCGACAATGTAACGGGGCT
>JBOGJG010000234.1:0-1821 GCA_050747825.1 Acidobacteriota bacterium
ATTTTGGGGCGGCTGGCCGCTGGCGGTTGCCGGCTGCTGCGACACCCGCCGCCGGCCGGTGTTCATTCTGCCGATCTGATGCTGGAAGTCCGGGTCCTTGGAAAAGACGCTGGCCGTCTCCTGGCCCGGGATGTAAACCAGGCCGGTCCCAGGGCTCCAGGACATGGCGTGCCAGTTGTGCGCTCCGTCGGAGCCGGGGGAAATCAGAGTCCCTTCGAAGCCGTAGTCGGCCTCCGGAGTTTCAATGGGACGTCCGGTGTGGGGATCCACGCCCTTGGCCCAGGTTATGTTGGCGAAGGGCCGGGCCGAAATGAATTCTCCCGTTTCGCGGTCGATGACGTAGAAGAGGCCGTTCTTGGGGGCCTGCATGAGAACCTTCCGCCGGCGGTCGTCGATAATGAGATCCGTGAGGATCATAGGCTGCGTGCTGGCGTAATCCCAGCTATCAGCCGGTGTGGCCTGGAAATGCCAGACGTACTCGCCCGTGTCCGGCCGCAGGGCCAGAATGGAGCAGAGGAAGAGGTTGTCACCGCCGCCCGGGCTTCGGATGTCGCGGGCCCAGGGGGAACCGTTTCCGGTGCCGATATAGAGAAGGTCCAGTTCCGGGTCGTAGGCCATGCCGTCCCAGGCGGTGCCGCCCCCGCCGTACTTCCACCAGGCACCATTCCAGGTCTTGGCCGCCATCTCCATGGCCTCGTTCTCGAAGGGCAGCGTCGGGTCTCCCGGGACGATCCAGAAACGCCAGAGCTCCCTTCCGCTTTCGGGATCATAGGCACACACGAAGCCGCGCACGCCGAACTCGGACCCACTATTCCCGACGATCACCTTACCCTTCACGACGCGAGGCGCGCCCGTGATGCTGTAATCATCCTCCTTGCTGGTCATCTGAACGCTCCAGACCTCTTGGCCCGTTTCGGCGTCCAAGGCAACCACCCTGCCGTCCAGCGTCCCCATGTATACCTTGCCCCGATAGTAGGCCACCCCACGGTTCACCGGTCCGCAGCACAAGCTGGGCCCCCGCCGGTAGCGCACCCCCCGCTCGTCCGTTACGAAGGGCAGGTGCGGGATTTGGGGATCCCAGCGCCACTTGAGCTGCCCAGTACGGGCGTCCAGCGCGAAGGCCACGCTCCAGGGGAGGGTGCCGTACAGGGTGCCGTTGACCATCAGCGGAGTTCCCTCCATCTGACCAGCGAAGGATTCCGCATCGAACGCCCACTCGAGCCCCAGCCGCGTCACGTTGTCGGCATGGATCTGGTCGAGGGGGCTGTAATGCGTTTCGGCCTGGTCCAGACCGTACAGGGGCCATTCCACGCTGCCGGGCTGCCGCACCTCCGGATCCATTCCCGGCTCGACGGCGCACGCCTGGGGCAGGAAAACGAGCCCGAGCGTCGCTCCGCCGAGAAGAAGAGCCGAAAGCCACGGCTTGCCCCGTTTCAAAGCAGGCCCCGTGGCGCGTCTCGTGGAAAGCACGGATCGCAGGTTTGCGGAAGAAGCACCTTGTAGCATTGAGTTTTTCGGCGGTAAGCGTAACGGGAGCGCCGGGCACCGTCAAGAGGACAAGGAACCTGCCCCGATGCCGGCATCTTGGCCGTAGTGTACCGGCCCGAGCGCACAGCTCTCCCGTCATCGCGGACGGACAGATCTTCATCCGGACCGACTTCGCGCTCTGGGCTATCGGAGAGCCGCGGAACTAGCCACAGATTTCACGGATTGATGCCGATCATTCTGCGTCGTCCGTGTCATCCGTGTAAATCCGGGGCTAAAGAACTGACTGCCTGCCCAGGAAGTCGCTGATTTTTCCAATGGCTTCCTCAATCGCCT
>JBOGJG010000235.1:0-2054 GCA_050747825.1 Acidobacteriota bacterium
CAAGCGCTGGGTTTCTAATTGATAGTCTTTGAGGAGATCGGCAGTTTCCTCAGTGAACTTAAGAAACTTCTGGTTGGTCTCTAGATTAAACTCGAGTAAGAGTCGCTCCGTCTCCAACTTGCGATCGGCCAACAACCGTTGTGTTTCCAGCGCATCATTCGCTAGACGCTGATCCCAGGTATTGTTGAATCCAACATCGTTTTGCTCATAGGTGTCTTGCGTTTCCTTTAGTTTTCGTTCAGTTTGTCCAAGCGCGTTGGTAATCAACGGATACTGACTTTGAATGAACTCAACAGATTCAACTTTCCCTTCACTGGAAATGTTGGAGTTTTCGCGCACGAAAATTTCTCCCCAGAGGGTAACGGCGGCCTGGGCCAGTTCGGCGCTCGAAGCTTCGACAATCAATTCGACGAGTGGTGAAAAGGGCTGCCCGGGAATGCTGGATGCGCTCAGGCTCGTCTTCATTCCATTGAGCGATCCGTTCCGAGTTAGACCCTTGTCGCTTAACTGCTCGACTACGCGGGTCTTGATCGTAGTCGAATCCGCAAGCTCCCGGTAAGTTTCTACAGATAATAGGGGCGGATGCATCTCCGTCTTGAAAGGCGGAGGCATGACAAGCAATTTCGCCCGGGCTTCATATGTTTTCGGCAGAAACGAACTCACCACCAGGGTCACGAACGCCAGCCCGAGACTACCGACCAACAAAAGCCAACGTGCATCCCAGAGTGCCCTCAGCAGGTCCGATGGGCTGACTCGAGTCTCTTCTTCAGAGCGTCCCACGGGGCGCGGCGGCGCAGGCTCGTCCGGTCTCGGGAATGGGTTCTTCAAACTCATGTCAATCTCAAGTCGGTTATGTTAGCAAAAAACGAAAGAAGAGGGAAGTTTTAATGGAAGCCCGTTTTAATCGAAGCCAACTCGAAGCCAGCAACAGCCCAGACACCTGGAATTATTTCCTGGAATACCTGGAAAGTACAAGTATTACCTTGACAGCCTGTCAGACCGGGATAGAATACTGTGCGTTCAAAATTTGAACGTTGTTACTCGCGGAGGAGAGATCTCGTTTTCGTCCGCGGAACTTAGAGTCTCCTTCAGGAAGTGTGCTTTGCCGCGGACCCCTCTCTGTAAGTGAGCAGCGCGAAGCGCGTTTAGATGAAGAGTCACGAGCAGCGTTTCTACAAAATACTCTCTGCAATTGAAGACGGAAAACCTTTCTCGCAGCGTTCTCTTGCTCGCGAGTTAGGGATCGCCCTCGGGCTGACAAACCTCCTTATGAAAAGGCTCATAAAAAAAGGATATGTGAAAACCAGCCGGGCAATTAAAGGGAGAAGGCTCAAATATCTCCTTACCCCGGCAGGTATTGTTAAAAAGACTCGGCTTTCCGTAGCCTACCTGGACAACACGATCCGGCTTTATACCGAAACGCGCGAAAAAATTCGAGCAAGCCTGCACAAACTGGCCTCGCCCAATTGTGGGCCACAGCAGAGGCTGGTCTTTTATGGCGCCGGTGAGGTGGCCGAAATTGCCTACGTGACCTTGAACGAATCGGCTTTTGAACTAGTCGGAGTTGTGGATGACCAGAAAACAGGACAAAAATTTTTCGGCCACACCATCCTGTCGCCCGACCATCTCTGCCACCCGGATCCGAAAATCGACTACGATACGATCCTGGTAACCACTTTTAGAAAGTCCAAAGAAGTCCAGGAAAGATTCAGGCAGCTTCAAATCCCAAAAAGCAAAGTCTTTTTCTTGGGAGGCTAAGATGTTAAATGACCAGGTGGTTTTGATTACCGGAGGCACAGGTTCATTCGGCAGGAAGTTCGTTGAAACTGTGCTACGTGACTACACCCCCAAAAAGCTGATCGTCTTCAGCCGCGATGAACTCAAGCAGTACGAAATGGCCGAAGTTTTGAGTCCTTTGCAGTATCTCAACCTTCGCTACTTCATCGGCGATGTCCGAGACCGGGATCGCCTACACCGCGCGCTGGACGGAGTCGATATTGTTGTACACGCCGCTGCTTTAAAGCAGGTCCCAACTGCCGAATACAACCCTATCG
>JBOGJG010000236.1:0-1526 GCA_050747825.1 Acidobacteriota bacterium
GCTGTATCGCATGAAATAGCATGCGATATGTATGTATCACTTAAACCTGTATGAGGAACATTATGATGACTATTCCTGATTCTGAAAAAAGCTCAACCCTCGACCCAGCTTCCATGGAGATGTTGGAACTCAGCGCGGACGACCTGGACAAGGTGGCCGGCGGCGCACCAACGCGTTACATTGTGTTCACTGACAAAGAAGCAGGTACAATAACGCCGAACGAGCAGCAGGTGGGGGGAGGTCTCAACCTAAGCCTGTGACGGCAACATGCTATACATAGCGACTTAAATAATGGCGCATAGTCGTGCCAATTGCTTATTTGGCCTTGCCCCAGAGTCTGAAGCGCTCGCACACGGCATTCATGATGTCGTCGAGGGTTGGGAAGTGCCGATTGTGGGTTGCCAAACGGCGCGCAAGCTTCCAGACCCGTTCGATGGGATTGAGGTCTGGACTGTATGGCGGTAAGAACAATAGCGTGAGCTGTTTGCGCTGCTGGTTCAACCAAGGTTGGAGTACTCGGGCGTGGTGGTACTTGGCGTTGTCCAACACCAATACCAAGCGCTTGCTGGGCGAGCGATGCTTGAGCAACAACTCCAGAAAACGCTGGAAGGATTCGGCGTTGAATTTCGGCTCGAAGCCGGTTACCAGTCTCCCGGTGCGTAGGCCGACCGCCCCGAAGCAAGCCACGGACTTGCGGGTCGGCGCATGCAAAACGACCGGGTTTTTGTCTTCAGGCGGCACCCACATGCGGCAGCGCGTGCCATGCTGTTGGAAGTGGCATTCGTCCGAACTCCACAGATCAACGCTTGAATCGGCGGCCAGGCGCCGCAGTTTTTTTAAAGGCAGCCTGTGCGGCCGGGTCAGCCTTGGCGATCACGGGACGCGGTTTGCGCAGCCGAAAGCCCATCTGTCGGAACAAACGCTGACATTGACGCACACCCAACTCAACCCGATAGCGCCGACGCAGATGCTCGGCCAGCACTACTCCGTCCCACAGGGTTTGTTCAAACCCCAATTCGCGCGGGCTGCGCCGCAAATCCTCCTCCAGGCCTTGCCACTGTTCGTCACTGATCCGGCTCGGTCGCCCAGGTCGCTCGCCCTCGTGCAGTCCGGCAAAACCGGTTTCCTCGAAGCGATTAACCCAGCGTTGCACGGTGCGCTCGCTCTCGTCGAGCCACAGCGCTGCTTGGCGGGCACTCATGCCCTTAGCCACGAGCAACAATCCGTGCAGCCGATGATCGTAGCGCGCCTCTTCGTTGCGCTCGATCTCTTGCCGGATCGCGATACCCATCACATCAGCGTCACTGATTTCCAGTTTCCTCATAACGGAACCTCCCGTCGGCCTCAGAGATACCGTTAGTGTAACAAGATTATGCGACATTATTTACGACGCTATGTATAATTCCAGCGACGTCCTAACGCCTACGGTGGCATTCTTCAACTCGTGCTTCAGAAATCTGGCCAGGGTCTGCAACCAAGAGATTCGCTTTCTGGTTGCTTGAGCTAGCTCCTTTGTTCGGGCAGCG
>JBOGJG010000237.1:0-7823 GCA_050747825.1 Acidobacteriota bacterium
ACATACCCGGCAGCACAATGTCTTTTGAATGTCGCTTTGCGCCCGGCGCGAGCGGCTGTAGTGGCGGCACACCGCGTCGCCATCTCTTCGCGGAAACGGATTCGGTTTACATCAGTTTTTGGTTGAAGCACAGCACCAACTGGACGGGAAGCGACAGGCCCTTTCACCCCCACTTCATGCATCTGTTGACCAACAAGAACGATCCCTTCAGCGGTCTGGCCTGGACTCGTTTGACCGCTTACGTTGAAGAGAACGAAGGTAAAGCTCGGCTGGCCACACAGGACGGCCAGAACGTAGATGTCTTGAATGTCCATAGTGACTTAACCGGCCTTACCGAGGACAGAGCTGTGTCGGGTTGCAACGGGGACAGCGACGGGTACGGCAATGGGGACTGCTATCATAGCCCTCCCGGATACCGCAACGGCAGGCTCTTTGACTCCAAAGGAGTCTATTTCTCTGACGACCCCGGGCTTTACTACAAGAGCGATTGGCATCACATAGAAGCCCATTTCAAGCTCAATACGATTTCCGAGGGCATCGGCCAAAGAGACGGTGTCTTGCAATACTGGTACGACGGTGTTCCGCTCATCGACATTCGTGATGCCGTCATCAGAACGGGAAAGTATCCGGGTATGAGATTCAACCAGTTTATTCTGGCGCCCTATATAGGCACCGGTTCACCAGTGGATCAGACGCTGTGGGTGGACGATCTGGTGGTCACTACGGGGCCTCCGTCTGATTCTGCTGTCACGTTCAGCGGCCAGGCTACCGTCGCACGCCTCACCGAGGCGGGCGTCACCACCGTTGTGTCCGACACAGGGCCGCTTCCGCCCTCTGGAGACGGGCGCGAAGCTTCACTATCTACCTTCAGAGGGGCGTTCAGCACCGTGCCCACTCCCCTTGACGCCGAGGTGGCGCACGCGAGCAGCATCGGTCAAGGGGACCGCAGCCGTTCGGAGGCTTCCGTCGCGAACCCGGACCTTGTGATCGGAGGGAACACAATTGCTGCTTCCTTTGTCATGGCACGGGCTGCGGCCGTCTGGCAGCCTGCGCCGGCCAGTCCGGCGGTCAGTGGTTCTTCCGAAGTCGCAGGCCTCGTGATCAACGGTCTTCCGGTCGCGGTCAGCGGCGCACCCAATCAGGGCGTCGTGTTGCCCAACGGCCGGGTGGTGATCAACGAGCAAAACAGTTCGACCGGAAAGGACTGGGCTGAAATCATGGTCAACGGGCTGCGCGTGGTCGTGGACGGGCTGGCCGACGTCGTGATCTCCTCAGCCCGTGCCGGGGTGGCTTTCACAGGCAGTCCGGTGTGCCAGGGCGACGACTTCGTGACCGGCGGGGGCTGGATCACGGGCCCGTCGGGCGCGAAGGCGAACTTCGGCTTGGCCGGTGGCCTCAAGAACAACTCGCTTTGGGGCCACCTGACGTACACCGACCACGGACCAGGCGGGCCGGCGGTCAAAGGGACGAGCGTGACGGGATATACCATCGTCGATCAGACCAGGCGGCACATCGAAGGCACGGCCGAGATTGACGGCCAGCCGGGCTTCACCTACACCGTGGAAGTCTCGAACGGCAACGCTGGAGAAAATGATACGTTCTCCATCACCCTGTCAAATGGCTACACGGCCCTGGGCCTGCTGCGAGGGGGCCACATACAACTGCACCAGCCGTGTCAGTAATGCCTGACCGGCCCCCGGAGCCCGCTGCGCCGGCGGGCCGTGAGAGATGAAACGATCGGTGACTTGGAAGATGACCATGAAAGAGTCTAGGTATGTCGGACTGAGACGACGCGACTTCTTGGGCGCGGCCTGGGCGATCCTGGGCGGCGGCGCCCTGGTGCGACTGGCCGCTGCGGCTGAACCGCCGCTGGCGAGAAACGGTCAGGAGGTTGCGGGTCAGGGCGCTGTGTCGTTTGTGGCGCAGCAACTGGAACGTTTGTGTGCCCTTGCCGGCTCCCGATACCCCGAGTACACCACCGGCGGCAAGTGGAGGTTTGTAGGGCACTCGAGCTGGGTATCCGGTTATCTTCCCGGCATGCTGTGGCTCATGTACGGCCATACGAAAGACGCAGTCTGGGCGGAGCGGGCGCGCCGCTGGACCGATCCCATCGCCGCCGCCCGGAACGCCGATGGACCCTTTAATTTCGGCGTCATGTTTATGCCCAGCTTCGTCGCCGGTTACCGGCTTACCGGAGATGCTTCGTACCGGCAATTCGCGTTGGACGCAGCCGCGTCATCTGCCCGACGATACGGCGCTGATGGCGGGTATATCCGCTACGGTTCCGGCAAAGACGCAGGGGTCCTGATCATCGACAACCTGATCGACCTGAGCCTCCTGTATTGGGCGGCACAGGAGCTCGGGCAGCCAAGGTATTCCGAGATTGCCACCAGTCATGCGCTGGTGACCCTGAGCGCCACCGTTAAAGCGGATGGAAGTTCCCTTCAAGCGGTCGAACTGGATCCCCGGACCGGAGAGAAGATCGCTGCCCTCCCCAGGCAGGGTATTTCTCCGGAGTCCTGTTGGTCGCGGGGCCAAGCGTGGGCCATTTACTCGCTGCCCGAAATCTTCCGATACACTCGCGACGAACGCTTTTTGAAGGTTGCCGAGCGAATGGCGAACTGGTGGATCGATCATGTCCCGGACGACTACGTTCCCTACTGGGACTTCGATGCGCCCCGGGCCGCCGACACGCCGCGTGACAGTTCGGCCGCCTCCCTCGCCGCCGGAGGGCTTTGGGAACTTTCACAGTTGGTAAAAGAGAAGGAGCGTGCGAAGCGCTACCGGGGAATGGCGATGAAAACGCTGGATTCCTTGACCGAGCGCTACCTGGCCGCCCACGATGCGCGCGCCAACGGGCGAATTCTGGTCCGTGCAACGACCTGGAAGTCGCGCGGCCTTGGTGTCGACGAGTCGTTGATCGTCGGGGACTACTATTACCTCGAGCTTCTACTGAAGGTCATGGAGAAGTAGTCCGGTGCTTGGAAGAAGTCGTCTGGCTGTGGGCGATAAAACGATCGGGTGACTTAGGAGGTAACCATGAAAGAGTTTAGGTATGTCGGACTGAGACGACGCGACTTCTTGGGCGCGGCCTCGGCGATCCTGGGCGGCGGTGCCCTGGTGCGACTTGCCCAGGCGGCTCAACAGCCGGCGGTGAAACATCGGCGGGCTATTGGCGGGGATGCTGTCGAGCCGGATTGGGATTCCGGAGTGACCATCACCGTTGGACCGGAAAAAGCGGACCTTGTTGGCACCAGTGAAAAGGTGATCCAGGCCGCAGTGGACTACGTTACGGGGTGGGGCGGCGGCACGGTCCGAGTCCTGCCGGGGGTTTACCGGCTGCGCAATGCCGTCTTCCTGCGGTCCCGGGTGCGCATTGTCGGAAGCGGCCCGGAGTCGGTGCTCGTCAAGGAGCCGTCGGTGACGACAAGGCTGGCCGAGGACTCCGACTTTTACGAGCAGGAGATCACCCTGGCCGACCCGAGCGGGTTTCAAATAGGCGACGGCGTGTGTCTGCGCGCCCACAGCCAGCGTTACAAGGGACAGTATGATGTCTTCACACGCTCCTTAGTTGCCCGCAGCGGCAACCGCTTCAAACTGGACCGGCCTTTGCCCGGGTACCCGGGATACGTTGATCTTTGGGTCCGGGGAGAAGCGACTGCGACGACACTCTTCGCGCTCATCCACGGCGAAGATCTTGCGGATGCGGCGGTCGAGAGTATTACCTTGGACGGCAACAAAGCGAACAACGAGTTTCTCAATGGCAACCATGTGGCCTGCGTCTTTCTGCGAGGGAGCAACCGCGTCAAGATCCGCGATGTGACGGCGCGGAACTTCAACGGCGACGGCATCAGTTGGAATAGTCACGACGTATCCGTCGAAGAGTGCCACAGCCATGACAACGAAGCTTTCGGGCTGCATCCCGGCGCCGGCGCTCAGCGTCCGGTCGCGCGCGCCAACAAGCTGGAGCGCAATGACATTGGGTTCTTCTTTTGTTGGGGGGCGCAGCACGGCCTGGTGGAGAACAACACGATATCGGGTAATCGGCGCTTCGGCGTTTCGATCGGCCATAAGGACACCGACAACCTGATTCGACACAACGAGATTCGTGGCAGCGGAGAGGTGGGAGTCCTCTTTCGCAAAGAGGAGGGTCGCGCCTTCGCTCCCAGCCGCAATCGTCTCGAGGATAACCGCATCCTCGACAACGGTGGCGAGTCGGGCATTGGAGTGGACGTACAGGGAGAAACCGAGGCAGTCTCCGTCTGCCGCAACGAGATTCTGGAAACGCGCTCGCCTCTGAAGCGGATCGGAGTGAGGATCGGGCCCGACACGAAGGACATGACGCTCCTGGAGAATCGGATCGAGGGCTTCTCCCTCGGTGTCTTGGACCAGCGCCAGCGGTCCGGATGATTGTCGGCGTATTGAGGTGTGAAAGCGGAGAGCAATAGTGACGAATGTTCCGGTCCCGGCACTACACCCAACCCCATTCCTCCTGGGAGAGCTGTTGGACGAGGCTTGGGCAGGGCTGAAGTCGGAACTGGTTGCGACTCTCCAGGAGCTTGTACGTATCCCTTCGGAGAATCTGCCTCCCGCCGGAAACGAGCGCGCCTGCCAGGCGTACGTTGCGACTTGTTTGCGCCGATTGGCCCTTGAACCAGACGTGTACGAGATTGCGGACGTGCGCGGATTGTCCTCGCATCCGGAGTATTGGCCAGGGCGTCACTACGTCGGGCGACCAAACGTCAACGCCGTGCTGAGAGGGAGCGGGGGCGGCCGCTCACTGATCCTATCCGGTCACATCGACACCGTACCCGCCGACACGCCGGTCGAGTGGCGATATCCACCGTTCGGCGGCGAAGCTCATAATGGGCGGATCTACGGGCGCGGCGCGTGGGACATGAAGGCAGGCGTGGCCATGCACCTGACCGTGCTGCGAACGATCGCCGCGCTCGGATGGAAACTCAAAGGTGATCTGATCTTCGAGACCGTGGTAGACGAGGAATTCGGCGGCGTGAATGGCACCTTGGCCGCACGCTTGCGCGGCTACAACGCCGAGGCGGCCATCATCGGGGAGCCGACGTCCCTTCGTGTCTGCCCGGCGCAGCGGGGCGGACGCATCATACATATTCTATTCCAGGGCCAGGGTGGCATTTCACCGTCCGTCCGGTCCTCGGGCCGCGCGGTGGAGCAAATGAGCCACGTGCTTGCACAGCTGCCTGAATTTGCTGCAAGGCGCGGCCAGCGCGTGGCCATCGATCCTTACTACAGCAATTGTCCTGAGCCGTTCGCGGTGTGGGTCACGAATATCGCGACCGGCCGCTGGGGATGGACGCAACCGATCACGATTCCCGAACGGTGCCGCCTCGAGATCTACTGGCAGACAATGCCCGGCGAGACGTGCGAGGAGGTCGAATCGGAGTTCTTTGACTGGTGGAATGAGATGGTCGCAAACAGGCCAGACCTGTTCTCGGAGAGGCCCGTTGTCGAGCTTCCGATGCGTTGGCTGCCGGGATGCTCGATACCACCGGATTCACCTCTGGTGACCGGGTTCGCTCAAGCGGCCGGGTCGCTGGGAGTGGAGGCGCGAGTCGAAGGGATGGACGCACCGAGCGACATGTATATCTTCCAACGCTGTTTCAACACTCCGGCGCTGATGTGGGGACCATCCGGGGGCAACGCTCATCAGGCGGATGAGTTCGTGGAAATCGACTCGCTCTTTCAGGCCATTAGAGTGTTGCTGCATTTTGTCTGTCGCTGGTGCGAGGTCGAGGTGGCGACGGGACGATGATCCCAGGAGAACATGCGCCTGAGTTGAAGCGCATTCTGACCCTTTGGGGGTTGGTTCTTTTCGGCATCACCTTTGTCACACCCACAGCGCCCTTCCCGATGTTCGGCATCGTCAGCAGTATTTCGAAAGGCCACATGGCGCTCGCGTATCTGTTCGCGATGGCAGCCATGGCCCTGACGGCGATTAGCTATGGGCGTATGGCCAGCGCATTTCCTGTGGCTGGTTCCGCCTATACCTATGTGCGAAGAACTCTACATCCTCTCGCCGGCTTCCTCGTAGGTTGGACCATGCTCCTCGACTACGTGCTCATGCCGCTGATTAGCGTGATTTACATGGCTCTCACCGCAGGAAGATTCGTGACCGGCGTGTCCTACGAGATCTGGCTCGTGTTCTTCTCTGTCGCCGTTACGGTCATCAATTTGTTCGGGCTTCGAGTGACCAACCGCGTCAATCTCGTTCTGATGGGAATCATGAGCCTATCCGTGATCTGGTTCGTTCTGGCGGCGGCCAGCGCCCTCCACGCCGGCGTAGGAGAGGGCGTGCTGCTCTCGGCCAAGCCCTTTTACAACCCCACGTCGTTTTCCTTTGACTCGGTGATGGCCGCGACCTCGATCGCCATGTTCAGCTACCTGGGCTTTGATGGCATCAGCACGCTGGCCGAGGACTCCCATAACCCGCGAAAGGATATTGGCCGAGCGACGGTTCTGGTTTGCCTGATCTCTGGCATGGTCTTCATCCTGCTCGCCTATCTTGGGCAGCTCGTCTGGCCGGATGTTACTTCGTATCCCCAGACCGAGACAGCCTTCATGGACGTTTCGCGACTGGTTGGCGGGGACAGTTTGTGGTTGTTAGTTTCTTTCGTTCTTCTGGTAGCCGGCATCGCGAGTGCGGTCACGGGGCAAGCCAGCGGCTCGCGACTGCTGTTCGGTATGAGCCGGGATCGCCTGTTGCCGCCGCGCATTTTCGCTTACATTCATCCCAAGTACTCCACTCCTACTTACGGCATTCTCTCGATGGGCCTTGTGACGTTGATAGGAGGGTTTCTCCTGTCATTTCAGCTTGTCGCTGAAGCCATCAATTTTGGGGCACTGATCGGTTTCATGGGGGTGAACCTGAGTGTGATCAGCCATTATTTCCTGAAGCGCGGCGAGCGACGTGCCGCCGCGTTCCTCTACAACCTCTTTCTTCCCGCAGCAGGCTTTCTGGTGTGTTTCTATCTCTTCACGAATCTGTCCAACACCGCCAAGATGATCGGTGCCGCATGGTGTGTGGGTGGGCTGGTCCACGCCTTTGTGCTGACTGGAGGTTTCCGGCGGGAGATCGGTGCGGCGGTGCGAGGCAGTGCCTCGCTTGAGAAACTATGAGGACGCGAACCATTATTGGCACCGTGATAGGCCTCGCATTGCTCACGGGGCTGCTCCTGTTCGCCTTAAGGACCGGACGCGGAAACTCTGGGAATGAATACCGGGAATGGAAAGTACAAGGAGGCGGGCATGACAACATTCACTATTCCCGCTTAAGGCAAATTAACCGTGGGAACGTGCACCGGCTCGAAGTCGCGTGGACCCACGACACGGGTGATGCCTTCGAGGGTTCGGAGATACAGTGCAACCCGATCATCGTGGACGGTGTGCTCTACGCGACCACGCCGAAATTACGCGTCATCGCGCTCGAGGCGGCGACCGGGAAGCAGATCTGGAGTTTCGATCCGAATAACGGAAAGGAGCCGCTCGGCAGGATGCGCAACCGCGGCGTGACGTATTGGGAGCAGGGCCGGGACAAGAGGATCTTCTTCATTGTCCGGCACTTCCTTTACGCTCTCGACGCAAAAACTGGGCAGCCGGTTGGTGGTTTTGGGGACGCCGCACGGGTTGACCTGCGCGATGGCTTGGGACGCAATCCCGCAGGGCTAGCGATCACCGCCACCAGTCCGGGGATTGTTTACAAGGACCTGCTGATAGTCGGGAGCGCCGTGAGCGAAGCGCTGCCGTCAGCCCCCGGCCATATCCGCGCGTATGACGCGCGCACTGGCAAG
>JBOGJG010000238.1:0-23304 GCA_050747825.1 Acidobacteriota bacterium
GTGCTCAGTGGTTTAACAATACTGGCAGAAGTAAGTCGCGAGCGATTATAGGGCTATTATCATCACCCGCCACCTGGCCACCCGCCAACTGCCACCCGCCACCTGCCACCCGCCAACTGTCACCCGCCACCCGCCACCGCGAGCGCAGCGAGCCCGCCACCCGCCACCGCGAGCGCAGCGAGCCCGCCACCTAATTTCGAGTTAGTTTGCCGAGGATGGCTCTCTGGACGCTGGCTGGAAGATAGGCGCTGGCGAGTTCAACGATTTCATCCAGAAGAGGGAGAATTTCATATCTTCCTTCCCAGTGCTCTGTGAGAATTTGCTCATCAGCCCTCTTGAGCAGGCGCAGCAAGCCCAGGGCGACCAGCAAGGCATCGTCAATCTGGCCGATGACCGGGATAAAATCGACGACCAGATCAATGGGGTTGAGAACGTAGGCTATGATTCCGGCCAGAATGGCTTTGTCCAGTGGGGAAACGCGCCGGTCCTTGAGCAGCCGATAAATGAGTTTAACCAGCGCAGGAAAATCAACCAGGACCTCCCTAAAACGAGCGAGGACAGCCTTCCGGTTCATTTCGGCCGGCTAAGCCACTTTTCCAGCTCTTGCTCCAGGAGCGCCTGGCTGAACTTCGTGCCGTGGCTGAGGTCGCGGTTTTGCATCCAGAGAGCGGGCTCAGGGGCCCCACTGCGCCATATGGCGTCCGGTCTGTACACGACAAAGATGTCCCAGGCGGTTTCTTTGATGCCGTTTTCGGCGTATCGCAACTGCTGGGTGTAATGCCGTGTACCAAAGCTCCAAGTGTCCCAGAAATGCTGAGCCCGTGGGTCGGGCAGGTACCGAGTCGCGTTATCTACCGCAGTCTTGTTGTCCCCGCTCAGGATGGGTGACCAGAGGACAAAGACTTTCAGATTCGCATCCGGGTGTTTCAGTAAGATTTCACGTACTTCGGAGGCCCCCCGAAGACAGTGTGGTCACGTGGGGGAAAAAATCATCACCAGCCTGGGCACGGCTGATGCGGCATTGAACGCGCTTTTGAAGGTTTCGCCGTTAAATGAAAGCGGTGTAACCGGCTGCTTGGGACCCAGCAGACCGAAGCCAGTCGAATTTTGCAGTAAGAGCAGCAACAGTAAAAGCACTCTCATAGTGGGCTACAAGATACCGAATTCAAGGGGTTGATTGCAACCTGTCACGCCATCGAGGGGCGGATGTCGAGCTGCTCGATCTTGGGAAGGAGGGTCTTATAGCTGACCTTCAACTCTTTGGCTGCTTCTACTCTGTTCCACTTCGATTTCTGCAGGGCCCGCATGATCATGCCATGTTCCACTTTGAGGGTGGCTCGGCGGGCGATTTCCTTCAAGTCCAGATTGTCACCATTCTCCTGCAGGTACTGCTCCGCAATCTGATCGACCTCATCAACGCTGCGACGAGAGATCTTCGCCTTGATTTCCATCTGCACGGGCTCGATTCGCTGCAACACCAGGTAGCGCTTGACCATTCCGACGCCGCTCTCACCTTGAAGCAACACCGGCACGTGGGCATGAGCCAACTGGAGGATGGTCTCATAAACCTGCTGCATCTGTGGATTGCAAAAGATGAACTCGGCTGCCGAAGTGGCTCTTCTCCTGGCGGGCGGGGCACAGGTTGTCGATCTCTATCAGCCTGTGGTAAAAGTCCTGAGGGCCGTGCGCCAGGGAAGTGGCGTCGTCCGGCAAGGCGAGAGGAGGAAGGCGATGCTACAGCATCGTCGACGACGAACAACGCAGCCGGCGACGGCAATCCCCTGGCGCCCTTTGGGTTAGGGCGGCGAGGACCCGTCTGCGGCGTTGTGGCTCCTGGACGATGCAAGGGCATCGCCGGCGTCGCCGGGCCTTGCATCCGAGCCCTGGGCGCCCCCAAACACGACCCCTCAGGACTTTTACCACAGGCTGCTAAGGAACCCGGAATCTCGGACTTGGCCCGAGACGTCAACCGTCCGGAATGCGACCTCAGTTTCATCGACGTTCACCAGCGTATAGCTCTGCATCTCGCCCGAACGGTTGTCTTTGTTCGGATAGACCCGCTGCATGTCAGCCGTCCACCGCGGATTCAGCTCTGAAATCCGGTCAAGATAACGATCGTACAACTCGCCCTCTTCAAGCAGTTCGTCTACTTCCTCATGGCCGTACTCGTGATGATCGCGCGGCTCAACTCCTCCGGATCCTACCAGGACCCAGTGAATGGAGTGGATGGGCCGCGTCTCCTCCCGGATGTCTTCGCGCCAGTGCTCATAGTAGTGCTCGTGGCCGGAAAAAACCGCTGTCACCTGGTGCAGGCGAAACAGATCGAGCAAGTACTTTACGGTGCTGCCTGCGGGCATTTCCTGATTGACCATCAGCTTGCGGT
This sequence comes from Acidobacteriota bacterium, assembly GCA_050747825.1. Lineage (GTDB taxonomy): Bacteria > Acidobacteriota > UBA6911 > RPQK01 > JBOGJG01 > JBOGJG01. The sequence goes on from JBOGJG010000238.1 coordinate 2,384, forward strand.
CGTCCTCGTGCCCCCCGATGCCCATAAAGCCGGTGTTTTCCTTGCTGAAGAAAGGTGAATGATGAAGAAAAACAAACTTCGTCTGGATGGCCGGATCCCGCTCCGCGTCGTCCAGGACCTTCTCGACCCAGGTCAGTTGCTCTGGCGCGTAATTCCTGTAAGGAGCCAGCGCATGCGTCTTACCATAGCGGCCGGTGTCGATAAACAAATTGGAATCCAGATGGATGAACAGACCGGTCGCGTGCCGGAAGCTGTACCAGAGCCGCTGATTGTCGGGGGCGAGATGGCGATTTTCCGGCTGCTCGTCCAGCCATTCAAAAGCATTCCGGAAAAAAGAGCGGAACGGATAACGGCTTGATTGATCGTGCCAGTTAACATCATGGTTTCCAATGGCTGGAAAAAATGGAAGGCGGGCGCCCAGGTCGTGGATTTCTGGGTAAAAGTGCTTGCCATAATCCGCGCCTGCGTCCGGTGCGATGTCTCCGACGTTTAAAATAAAATCGGCAGATTCCTTCTCCATCCGTTCGACTAATTTCCGGTGGCCGTCCCGGTAGTTGTCCTGAATGTCTCCGTAGACGAGAAAGGAGAAGGGGTTGTGGAACTCTCTGGCATCCAGTTGAGGAAATGGCATCAGCAGGGCGGGTGCAGGAAGCGTCACCCCGGCCGAAGCCAGGACCAGTAGACAAATCGATTCAGCCACGGATTTTACAGATTTCACGGATTTAGTACCCGATGGCCAGTCCATCCTTGCGAGGGTCGGAGCCGGAATGGTAAACACCTGTGACTGGCTCACGCAAGATGCCCTGAAATCCGCCGAAAGCGCCTACCGTGAAGACGACCTTATGCCCTTTCTCGACCAGGATGCGTTGGGCTTCGCCGCTGATTTCGGATTCGAGCGCGAGCCCGTCGCTTTCATGACGGAAACGCGGAGCCTCGCCGGCCTGTTGGATGTTCATCCCGAAATCGATCAGGTTGCACAGGACCTGCACATGTCCCTGGGGCTGCATGCTTCCGCCCATCACTCCGAAAGAGAGCCAGGGTGAGCCGTCCCGGAAAACCATAGCCGGAATGATGGTGTGAAAAGGCCGCTTGCCGGGTTCAAGGCGGTTGGGATGGCTGGCATCGAGGGAATGCAAAGCCCCTCTGTTCTGGAGCGTGACGCCGGTCTCGCCGGCCACGACGCCCGATCCCCACATATGAAAGATACTGTTGATCAGCGAGATCATGTTGCCCTGGCTGTCGGCGGCTGTGAGGTAGACGGTGTCTCCGTCCAGCTTCAGGCCGGGTCCGATCTCCGGATTGGCGCGCGTGGGGTCAATCAGGGCACGCCTCTGAGCGGCGTACTCCTTGGACAGAAGCGGCGACACTGGGACATCGACTCTTCCGGGGTCGGCGACGTAAGCCTGGAGATCGGCAAAGGCCAGCCGCTTGGCTTCAATCAGCAGGTGCAGGTACTGGCCGCTGTTATGCTCCATGCCGGCCAGGTCGAATCCCTCCAGAATATTAAGCATCATCAGGGCGGCGATGCCCTGTCCGTTGGGCGGCAGCTCGAAAACTTCGTAGCCCCGGTAAGTCGTCGAAATCGGCTCGACCCACTGGGCGTGATAATTCTGGAAATCCTGCAAGGTGAGGAGGCCGCCGTTGGACTGAATGAAGCCGGCGATTTCCTCAGCCAGGTGTCCTCGATAGAAGGAATCGGGTTCTTTGGCCAGCCTGCGGTAAGTGCGGGCCAGTTTGGGGTTCTTAAAAATTTCTCCGGGCTGTGGCGCCCGGCCATTGACGAGATAGGTGGATGCCCCTGTCGGATGCCTTCTCAGCTTATCGACTTCTACTTGCCAGTCTGCGGCAATGACCGGACTGACGGCAAAGCCCTTCTCGGCATAGTCGATGGCGGGCTCTAGGGCCCGGCTGAGGGGGACTGTCCCGAAGCGCTCCAACAGTTGATTCCAGCCCTCCACGGCGCCGGGAAGGGAAACCGGCTCCAGTCCCTCCACTGGAATGGTCTGATAACCTTTTTCCTTGAAATACTCGAGAGTGGCCAGCGAACCGGCGGGTCCGCTGGCATTTAAACCATAGAGTTTCTGATCCTTCGCCGACCAGACCAGGGCAAACAGGTCTCCGCCGGGTCCGGTCATCATGGGTTCGACCACGCTCAAGGTGATAACGGCCGTGACGGCGGCATCAATGGCGTTTCCCCCTTCCATCAGCACTTTCAGCCCGGCCGCCGAGGCCAGCGGTTGGCTGGTGGCGATGATTCCATTGCGGGCCATTACTTCGGACCGTGTCTGCTGAATATTGGGAGCCGGTCGGTCGTGCATCAAGGTACCGGCGATTAAAAGGCCCAATCCGGCCGAAAGGACGATGAGGATCAAGATTACTGTTTTCATAAGCGCTTCTGAAAATCCGCTTCGGCATAATCCCGAGCCGGTTGCGGCCGTTCAGGCAGGTCAGGATCGAGGCCGCACACCGCGGAGAACGAAGAGCCTGGCCTGACTCGGAGGGCCGCGCTAGATCTTCTCCGGCAGGACGTAGGGATGACGATAATCGCGGCTGAGATAGCTGTTGGCCGCTTGGTCACCCACAAAGCGTTCCGACTTGGGATCAAAGGTCAGCTTCCTTCCCGTCCGGTAAGAGACATTGGCCAGGTGCGCCAGTGAAGTGGACAGATGTCCTTCTTCTATGTCGCAGTAAAGATCCTCCCGGCGGCGAGAGCGGACGCAATCGACAAAATTCTCAAACTGGCTGACCGTTTCCTCTCTGTCGCTGAATTTGCTGATCACCGGGCCGGCTTTGTAGTTGCGCTCAGGAAAGCTGGCATTGGTTACCCGCTCGTCGATGCCTGAGGAAGAATCACTGGAGCGGGGAATGAATTCGCCGAGGAACGTCTCATAGCCGTTGGCCGAGTTCATGTAGCCCTTGGTGGTATAGAAGAAGTTTCCGGTGCTGCGCATTCCCCCGCATTCCGGAGTGTAGAGATTGGTGAGCTCAATCTCGAGCTGCGTGCCGTCTTCATATTTGAATGTCGCCACTTGCAGGTTGGGGGTCTCCTGATCGGAATCCCAGACATAAACGCCGCCTGTGGAATGGACCTCCACCGGATGGACTGCTTTGCCCAATCCCCAGCGGGCTACATCCAGCTCGTGGACTCCCGAGTTGCCGATGTCGGTGGTTGAGGTGTCCCAGAAGAAGTGCCAGCCGTAGTGAAAGCGATTGATGTTAAACGGCCTGGAGGGCGCCGGACCCAGGAACCGATCCCAATGAACACCCTGGGGAACGGGGGAGTCCTCGGCCTTTCCGATACTGCCCCGGCCTTTGAAGATAATGACCTTGGCTCGGTAAATTTCGCCCAACTCGCCGTCATGCAGGTACTTCATCGCTCTTCGATCGGTTGCGTTGCTGCGCTTGTTCAATCCTGACTGCACCATGCGCTCGTACTTGCGAGCGGCCTCGACCATCTTTCGTCCTTCCTGAATGGTATAGGAGACGGGTTTTTCGACGTAGACGTCCTTGCCCGCTTGGCAGGCCCAGATGGTCTGGAGCGCGTGCCAGTGGTCGGGCGTGGCGATGGAAACCGCATCAATATCGGGATCATCCAGGAGCCTGCGGAAATCGACTTCGCTTTTGGGAGCGAAACCCGAGCTGTCTTCCACGTCCTTCACCGCCTTTGCAAAGAGGCGCTCATCAACATCGCACAGCGCCGCCACGCGGACATTTTTCTGTCCGGCATAGGCTCTATAATGGGATCTTCCCCGGCCGTGGAAGCCCACCACGGCCACATTGACGCGGTCTTTGGGACTGTCACTGGCAAAAGCCCGCCGCACGGCAGGCGCGCCGGCGAAGACCCCGGCCGATAGAGTGGCGCTCTTTTTCAGAAAACTGCGACGTGTAGAAGAGGATTTTGTTTTGTCCGACATGACCAATCTCCTTTATGGAATGGGTTTGGGTGAACACTCATTTGATATCAGATTGGCACGAGAAAATCAATCCCACTGGCCTAATTTGTCGCTAGCAAATGATATGACCGGTAGTGGTAGCAAGTGAAATGTCCGGTCCAGGAGGGCCGGGTTAGGATAGGCCCCTTGGACAGAACTTTTAAAAGGAGGTTTCAATTTGGGACTCTATCCAGTCCGAGCCTTGGAGCGGGCCATGAAGATTCAAGAAGTGATTTTACGAGCGCTGGCTAAGAAGATTACCTGGATTCAAGCGGCGGAGATTATAGGAATTACGCCGGGCAGCATGCGGCGTTGGAAGCGCCACTATGAAGAGCACGACTAGTGTCACTTCAACGATCTCCTGACCTGGATTATAAATGAAAATCGACGTCTGCAGCCTGTGATCTCCGACTATACCTTTCACCACCTCAGACAGAATCTTGAGAGCAACGTCACGATTCAACCGGCTGTCCCGGGCGCGATAGACTTCCCCCATGCCGCCCGGCGGCCAACGGCTCCATGACTTGGTAATGAGCCCAAAATTGTTCTCGGACTTAGCCGCATAGGATGGCCCCGATTGTAGGTCCAGCTAAGACAATCAGCACGGTGCCTGTGCCCGAGATTAGAAGGGGCAGGCTGAAAAAAAATGAGGCAGGGGGCTGCCTGCCCGCCGCTCAGCCACGGATTTCACGGATTGATGCCGATTAGTCTGTGTCATCAGTGTAAAAGGCAGCGCTCTTTTTTTTCTTGAAAAATCAGCGTAAGATAGCGCTACTGTGAGGCTTATCACAGTAAAGTCCGCACATCGCGGACTGTACAAGGAGGGGAATCATTATGTCGAGACTCTTGGCTCTGGCGGTGGTTTTGGTGGCGACTGGCTGCGCCCAGCCTGTGGACGAAGCTCCCGCGCAGGACAGCGCACAGGTTCAGCAGCAGATCGAACAAAGAAACGCAGAACTGACAGCGGCTTTCAACAGCAAGGATAATGAAGCCATGCTGGCACTCTACACAGAGGACGCGATTTCGCTTCCCCCCAACCAATCGATGGTGGAAGGTAAGGAAGCGATCCGGCAGTCTATGCAGCAAATGGAGGGTTCCGGGGTGCAGGCCAGCAACCTGCAGCTTACGACTCACGACGTGGAGGTCTCCGGAGATACGGCGGTCGAAGTCGGAAACTACACGATCGATATCACGCTGCCGGACGGGTCCAGCATGACCGATCGCGGAAAGTATCTGACCGTGTGGAAGAATGAAGGCGGGACCTGGATGGTCCACCGAGACATCTATAACACCGACATGCCGATGCCCGGAATGCCAGGCGGTGAGCAGCAGGAGCAGGCGCCGGCTAGCGAGTAAACGACTACATAAGCGACCATTGCCAGCGGCCAGCCGCCAGCCGGTCAGCGGCCAGTGGTCAGTGGTCAGCGGTCAGCGGTTGTCAGCGGTCAGTGGTCAGCGGTCAGTGGTCAGCGGTCAGTGGTCAGCGGTCAGTGGTCAGCGGTCAGCGGCCAGCCGGTGAGTGGAAAATTAGTGGATCTCTGGCTCAGCCGTAGGGGCGCCGCAGTGTAAAAAGTCGAAGTCACAGCCCTGATCGGCCTGGGTGACCGATTTAGAGAAAAGCGCGCCGTAGCCTCGCAGGTAACGATCGGCGGGAGGTTTCCATTGTGAGCGCCGGCGCGACATCTCTTCCTCCGGCACCAGCAACTCAAGATGGCGGCCTGCAACGTCCAACTCGATGGTGTCTCCATCCCTCACCAGCGCCAGTGGTCCGCCCAGAAAGGATTCGGGACAGACGTGAAGAACGCAGGTGCCGTATGAAGTGCCGCTCATGCGGGCATCCGAGATGCGGACCATATCCCGCACACCCTGTTTCAGCAGTTTCTTCGGGATGGGCAGCATGCCCCATTCCGGCATCCCCGGCCCGCCCAGCGGTCCGGCATTCTGCAGGACCAGCACCGAATTCTCCTCGACCGGGAGGTCGTCTCTGTCGATGCGAGCCGCCATGTCGTTGCGGTCCTTAAAAACGACAGCCGGGCCGGCGTGGTGCAGCAGCCGCTGGTCGGCGGCGCTGGCCTTGATGACGGCTCCGTTAGGCGCCAGGTTTCCAAAGAGAATGACCGTGCTGCCTTCCGGAAAAACGGCTTCTGTCCTGGGACGAATGACCTCCCGGTTGTAAATCTCGGCGCCTTGCAGATTTTCTCCCAAAGACTTCCCGTTTACGGTGAGACAGTCGAGCTTGAGCAGGTCGCGAATCTCCCAGAGCAGCGCCCGCAGCCCTCCGGCATAGTAAAAATCTTCCATGAGAAAAGCGCCCGAGGGGCGGATATTAGCGATTACGGGAGTGCTGCGCGAGATCTCGTCAAAGCGTTGCAGGGGGATCTTAATGCCGGCCCGTCCCGCCATCGCCAGGATGTGAATGATGGCGTTGGTTGATCCGCCCAGAGCCATATCGGTAACAATGGCGTTATCGAAGGATTCACCGTTGAGGATGTTCAGGGGCCGGCGGTCTTGCCAGATCATCTCCACAATTTGCCGGCCACACTCGGCTGCCATACTGGAGTGGTTGGAGTCCACTGCGGGAATGGAAGAGGCTCCGGGCAGGGTCATGCCCAGGGCTTCAGCCACCGCTGTCATCGTCGAAGCGGTCCCCATGGTCATGCAGTGTCCCGCCGATCGGGCGATGCCTCCTTCGATCTCGCACCACTCGCTGGCGCCGATCAAGCCGGCTCTTCGCTCGTCCCAGTACTTCCAGGCATCGCTGCCGCTTCCCAGCGTTTGGCCTCGCCAGTTGCCCCTCAGCATCGGACCGGCAGGCAGGTAAAGGGCAGGCAGATCCATGCTGATGGCCCCCATCAACAGCCCCGGAGTGGTTTTGTCGCAGCCTCCCATGAGGATGGCGCCGTCTACCGGCTGGCTGCGTAGCAGCTCTTCCACCTCCATCGCTAGTAGGTTCCTGTAAAGGAGCGGGCTGGGCTTCATGTAAGTCTCTGTAATGGAGAAAGCCGGCAGCTCCACCGGAAATCCGCCAGCCTGCCAGACGCCCCTCTTGACGTCTTCCACGCGCTCCTTGAAGTGGCTGTGACACGTATTGAGGTCACTCCAGGTGTTGAGGACGGCGACGACCGGCTTGTCCTCAAAGTCAGAAGGACCGTAGCCCGCCTGGCGAATTCGGGAGCGATGTTCAGAGGAACGCAAATCATCGCGCCCAAACCAGCGTGAGCTTCTCAATTCCGAAGGTTTCCTGGCCGGGCGTCGGTTCGATTCGGGCATGGTGGGTAGTATAGCCGCGAAAAACGCCAACCCCAAGTGGGCCCCTCGCCCTTTCGCGTTTTTCGCGGCTAATAGTTTAGAATAATCGGACCATGGCGGTAACCCTTGCTGATATAGCCCGCAAACTGAATATCTCAAAAATGACCGTCTCACGGGCGATCAATAATGATCCCAGAGTCAAGGCCGAGGTGCGCCGGCGCGTGCTTGAACTTGCGCGGCGCCTGAAGTACCGGCCAAACCAGTTCGCGCGAGCGCTAGTTACTAATCGCTCCTACCTGATCGGCATTGTTGTGCCGGACATCATGAATCTTTACTTTGCTGAGGTGGCGCGCGCCATTGAGTCGGTAGTCCGTCCTGCCGGATTTCAGCTCCTGATCTACAGTAGGACAGAGGATCCGGGCCGCGACTGTGAAGGAGCGGCCAGCGGTAAGCGGTCAGTCAGCGCTCAGCGGCCAGCGGTCAGCGGTCAGCAGCGGTTAGCGCTCAGCGCTCAGCGCTCAGCGGTCAGTTAAGGGCAGGTTTTCATGGCAGGACATGAACTCAGACGGCGAGAATTTCTGAAGAAATCAGGCGCCGTCCAGATTGCGGCAATGGCAGGGATTGGAGCGCTTCAGCAGGAGGCAGCTCTGACCGCTCCCGCGTCTCCGGGAAGGGGACCGGTGAAGCTCAGTTGTAATCTGTACTCGTTTAACCGGCCGCTTCAGGAGGGCCGGATGAGCCTGGAGGAGGTGATCGAGTTCTGCTCGGACCTCGGCTTCCATGCAGTCGATCCCACCGGATATTACTTTCCCAATTATCCCGAGGTGCCATCCGATCGATATATCTACGAAATCAAGCGGAAGGCCTTCCGCCTCGGGCTCGACATCAGCGGCACAGGGGTGCGAAACGACTTTACGCTGACCGATCGGGAGCGGAGGAAGGCAGAAGTGAAACTGGTCAAAAATTGGGTGGAGGTAGCCGCCCGGCTGGGCGCTCCCGTGCTCCGCGTGTTCTCCGGCAGAGAACTGCCGGAAGGATATTCTCGCGCGGAGGTGACGAATTGGGTGGTCGAGGCGCTCGGCGAGTGCGCGGATTATGGAGCCGGAAGCGGAGTAATCATTGTGCTGCAAAATCACTGGGATTTTATCCGGACGGCCGAACAGACGGTGGAGATCCTAGAAGGGGTGAATTCACCCTGGCTGGCTCTCAATCTGGACATCGGCAGCTATCGTTCCGCAGACCCGTACAGCGAGATCGCCCGGGTTGCCCCCTACGCCGCAACCTGGCAGATCAAGGAAAACGTCTTTATCAGCGGGCGGGAAGTGAAGACGGATCTGGACAGGATCATGCAGATTGTCGGGCAATCCGGATATCGAGGATACCTCCCCATTGAGACGCTGGGTGCGGGGGACCCGCGCGTCAAGATCCCCCGCTTTCTGGCTGAGGTCCGCTCGGCGTTGGAAGGGCAAGGGCTGACCGCTGAGCGCTGACCGCTGACCGCTGACTGCTGACCGCTGACCCCTGACCGCTGACCCCTGACCCCTGACCGCTGACCCCTGACCGCTGACCGCTGGCCGCTGATCGCTGACCGCTGACCGCTGGCCGCTGGCCGCTGACCGCTGATCGAAGTCACTGGCCGCCAGGTAATTTTTCGTTTTGTCGTTTTGAATCATGCTTGTCTCCAGTCAATGCAGTCGTCAGAAGCTGGTTGAGGTCAAAGTGATGTCGGGGAAGTTCGGCAAGTTTCCCGGCGAGTCTCCGTTGCATGGATGGTGCGAGTTTGGCGCCCCTGTGAGTCAGATAAAATTCGTCATGGACCTGGCTTCCTTCAGTGCTGATCTGGGCAATATCGATACTGCAGCCTTGATCCGATATGGAGCGACTTAGCAGGTAAAGAAGCCCGAAGTGGTCCCGGCACCTGACGCTTAAACGGGTATTCGACGGATGGCTGTCATTGTCGATCTCGACCTGGAAGTCAGGCTCCGGCAGACTGCTGCTCTTGGGCCAATGGCTTGCAAGCAAGGGCGTCAAATCCTGGCGGCTGACGATAGCATCTTCCAGCAGTTGCTGAAATTTCTGCCGTGCGGAGAGCTGGAGGAAGCGGTTTTCAGGATCGCTGAAGCGAAAGGTGTCAAGGACGACCGCATGGGCATTGGCAAAAGCTTCTCCACTCACGATCTTTGCGCCAAAGCAGCTCAGAGTGCCGGCGATACGCGCAAACAGGCAGGGCTGGTCTCGAGTAATCAGACAAAGCTTCCACAGACCTTCCTCTCGCTCCCGGGCCAGGGATGAGATGACTCCGCTGCTGTCCAGGTTCTCCAGCAGGAGGTAATGTTTGACGATCTCCATAGCCGGAGTGCTTACGAAGTATCTCAAGGGAAAGCCTGCGACGAAATCCAGGAAATGAGCGCGGTCAATCGCCAAAGGAAGACCGGAAAGCAGCCTGTGGATCTCCCTGCGATCCGTGACCGGCAAATAAAGAGAGTCAAAGCTCATGCTGGTTTTGTTTCTTTAGTCCTTAGATGTCGATTAATCTGCGTAATCCGCGGCTAAAAGTAGGTAGCCTTAATTTATATAGTCCAGTGCCTCCTCCAAACCGTCAATCAATTCTCTCACCTTTTGACTCATCAATGTCTTTTCGCCTCGTCCCATGGCTCGCGTCCAGGCATTGCTGAAAGGCCAGAAGAGCTTCCGGATGTTTTCTTGAGATTCAGGTAGGCCCAGCCCAGGAGCCCAGCCTCCGCCTCTATAAGAATTTCGCGGGTCTGATAGCCTTCAGCCTCAACTGAGATGACGAAATCCGGGCCCGCGGGTACGCCGAAGAACTGGAAGCTTCTCTGGGAAGTGAGGATCAGCAGCAAGAAGAAGCGAGCCGCAATGATCATCGTGCCCCTCCAGTCATGAGTCACATTCATTTCTTGTCAGGCGGTTCGGCTCGATGTCGATTCCGCCTGGGTCTTCCCCCGCCGGAAAGCCTATGCATCGGCTGTGCCAAGAGGCGCACCGGGGGCCACTATCGCTGCTCTATCCAGTTGAATAATAGAAGCTTAGAATCGAGAGAAGGGCATCTGGAGCGCCCGCCCCGCTGCCCAAGATGACGACAGTCCTGTTGGAATGATCGGACACGACCGCGGTTCGCATAGGTCCCGGGTTGGACACAATCGCACCGCCACGGCAACGCTGAGAAGACCGCTACTATTTTGTAGGTATGAAGATCAATTATGACAAAGCTGTATGGAAGACGGCCCTATCTAACCGGTCAGCGGTCAGGGTCAGCGGTCAGGGGTCAGCGGTCAGGGGTCAGGGGTCAGCGGTCAGCGGTCAGTGGTCAGCGGCCAGCGGTCAGTGGTCAGCCGCATTGCCGTATGGACTTGCCGACAGGATCTGGATGGCATGGTCCAGGCTCTCGGCCGGCTGCATGGCCAGCGCCGGTCCGAAGATCTCGGTACTGGTCAGCTCATGCTGCGGGCTGATGCCTGTCAAGATGGTCGGCTTCAAAAAAGCCCCCCGTTCTCGACCCTGAACTTGGGCTTTGCGCCCGTCCAGGAGGGCCTTTCCGCCGTCCACGTGGACCGACTGTCCTGTCAAGTAACTGGCTTCGTCGGAAGCGAAGAAGGCAACCACAGTACCGATCTCGCGCGGTTTCCCCGGGCGGCCCATCGAGATCTGCGCCAGAACGCCCGGCAGCAGGTCGGGGCTCTTCATGACCCAGGCCGTCATGTCCGTATCGATCAAGCCCGGGTGAACGCAGTTGACGCGAATACCGCAGGGAGTCATCTCCGCGGACATATTGCGCGTCAGCGCCTCCAGCCCGAGTTTGGTGGGGGCGTAGTGCGTGCGTCCGGGCAGGACTTTGGCCGCTTGAATGGAACCGATGTTCACGATGCTGCCCCAGCGGCCCGCCGCAGTAACCCTCGCGGGGTCCCGCGCGGGACCCCGCGACTATTCCGCCCAAGTCCAACCCCGTCCCAGGAGCAACGCTAGGCCTTATTACGATGTTGACTAGGTAATATGACTTAGTCAATAATTGCTTCCATGAAGACAATGGTGATCTCCGAATTCAAAGCTAAGTGCATTGCTGTTCTTCGAGAAGCTCAGCGCACCGGAGAACCCGTTATCATTACACGGCGAGGACGTCCCCTGGTTCGCATCGAGCCGATCCTCGAGGGAGGGCCAGAGCGCCAACTGGGCGCTCTTCGTGGGCGCATGAAGATAAAGGATGACGTCGTCAGAGTGGATACAACGGAAGACTGGGAGATGGTGGGGTGAATTTTTTGCTGGACACCCACGTTTGGCTTTGGTCTCAAGAAATGCCCGAAAAACTGGGGCCTAAAGCCAAAGCCGGCTTGATCGGCGGCGATAATATTCTTTACATCTCGACTGTCTCTACGCTGGAGATTGCGCGACTGGTGGATCTTGGAACGATTGAACTCTCGGGAACGCTTACCTCCTGGATACAGGACAGCATCGGTTCTCTTCGAGTTCGCACGCTGGATATGTCACATGAAGTTGCTATCCAAGCTTACTCATTGCTGCCGCCGTTCCACAAAGACCCGGCTGATCGAATCCTCGTTGGCACAGCCGAGGTTCATGATCTGACTCTTCTGACGGCCGATGACAGGATCCTGTCATACCCGCATGTTCAGTCAAAGGACGCTCGCCAGTAAAGCCGGCTACTCAGGCAGGGCGAAAACGAAGTAGCCCTGAGCTTGGGCGGCGGGCCGCGGACGAAGCCCAGGGATGACTCGTCGTCCTCATCATCAGGGTCGCGTGTTTCTCCGGAAGCGCAAAGGCGACGTACTGGCGGCCGTTTACCTCATAGACCGCCGCAAGGCCTTCGGGATGGCTTGCAACTGATATTCCCAAAGGATTTTTCCGTTGTCCTTATCATAGGCCCGGCCGGTCCGGTCCGATGCACGCGGTGGGCGTTGCCCGTGTCCTTGATTCCCCTGGTCCGGACGTAAAGCATTCCGGTGTGCGGGTCCGCAGCACTGCCGCCCCAGTTCGAACCTCCAAATTGTCCGGGGAGGATTATATGATCCCGGTCCAAAGTCGGCGGAGTGAACAAGCCCTCACTGCGGGCGGCGAGAAATCGCTTTCGGACCTGCTCTTTTTCCTCCGGCTCAAGATAAGGGTTGATATCGTCCACGGTGAACTTCGACCGCGCGTAGGGGGGCGGTTTGGTGGGGAAGGGCTGTGTCGGCCAAGCCTCCTCCCCCGGCGAAAGAAAGTTCACGTGCAGATGGCCCAAAGGCTGATAGCAGGGCTGTGACGGCCCCAGCCATTGCTCACGGACTAACTCTTCGGCCTCCGCGTAGAGGCCTTCACCCAGCATCCGGCGGACGCGCTCGAAATCCTCCCTGATATCCAGGGTGACATCACTTCGGCCTGGTTCGTCCGAGTACAGCGTGTCTTCATTGAGTTGGAGGTGCTCGGAGTCTGTCCCTCCGAAGACCATCGCGCCCAGGCGGCCGTTTCCAATGGGCAGCGCTTCATTCCAGTCGCGGGCCGGCCGGCGATACCAGAGCCGCGTCGTCGCTCTGTTCGGCAGGCTTGGCGGAAGAGATTGGCCTGAGACGGGCAGGGACAGGGCGGTCACTCCCAATCCAACCGTCTTGAAAAAGTCTCGTCGATTATTCCGTTTGAAGGTCATAGTCATCTCGTCACCGGCCACTGCGAAATACCCTCTCCTTCTGTCACCGTCAGGAACTGATTGGCGGGGATATCTTTAAAGCTCTGTGTCTTCCCGCTGGGCCACCAGACTTCCAGTAAATCGACCTGTTCCGCTTCGCCCAGTCCGAAGTGAAGACGCAGGTCGCTTTGAGACAGAAAACTGGAGCCGGCGCGGACTTCCTTGAACTGTTTTCGGCCCCCGGCAGTCATCATGATTTTGGCTCCAATTCCATCACGATTGGAGGCGGTGCCTCTCGTCCTCACAGTCAAGAAGCTGCCTTGATTCCCGCCTCGATTCTCAAAGAGCGATGGGGAGTCGCCCATGTTGTTGACGAAGATATCCAGGTCGCCGTCATTGTCGTAATCAAAAAAATCTGTTCCCCATCCCAGGTAGGTGGTATTTTCGCCCAACCCCGCCCTGTAGGAGATATCGCTGAAATTGCCGGAGGGAGCGGCGCGATAGAGCATCGAGATATCTTCGTCGAAGTTGGTGGTAATCAGGTCGAGGAAGCCGTCGCCGTCGTAATCGCCGGCGTCGGAGCCCATACCGGCCTGTGCGCGTCCGTCTTCGGTGTACGCCACGCCGGTCTGCAAGGCAACGTCGGCAAAGGTGCCATCACCCTGATTGCGATACAGGATAGGCCATCCCCAGCGTGTGGTAGGCGGGAGCAAAGTCGGGACGCAGCTCAATTGACCGGTGCAGTTCCTCGATGGCTTCCGGAGGACGCGGCACCAGGGCTAACGCCGTTCCAAGCAGAAGGTGGGCATCGGCATTTCGGGCTCCCTGCTCAAAAAGCGGCCCAAGGACTTGATGGCTTCATCAAGCGATTCCTGGCTGATCAGCTTTCGGGCCCCCAGGAGCTCCTGCTGATCTTCCTGAAAAACTGTGGGCGTGAGAAAGATGAGTAGAAGAAGCGCCGCCGAATAACTCACGCTGATTCCCGCAGAATAAGCCGGGGAGGGAGCAAGATTGTGGTTGGATGGTGCTCCCCATTCGAGTCCATTAATTCCAGAAGCAGTTCGGCAGCCTTCTCTCCCAGAACTGAGCTGTTCTGATCTATGGTCGAGAGCGGCACTCGAAAGAGATTGGAGTAGTGAACGTTTCCAGAACCGATGACGGCGATATCGCCCGGTATACTCAGTCCTGTCTCCAGGATTGCGTTCATGGCTCCCCCGGCAACTGGATCGTTGTAACAGAACACTCCGTCCGGCCTGGGCTTGACCAGCAGCAGCCTGCGCATGGCTTCGTAGCCGTCACTGTCTTGAAAGCCGCCCGGGACGACATAGTCGTTGCGCACCTCCAGCCCATGGCGGAGCAAGATCTTGCGGTAGCCGTTCAAGCGACCTGCTGCGGTGGAGACTTCATGCCCCTGAATGTGAGCGATACGCCGGCAGCCGCGCTTGACAAGGTGCTCCGTGGCCATCTTTCCAATCGCCTCGTCGTCCACGCAGACATAATTTTGACGCACTCCCGGCAGGATGCGGTCGATAAGAATAAACGGAACACCGCTCTCTTCAATCGTCTCGAATATCTCCGTTCGACCAGGCGGCTGGCAGGGAGCGATAATCAGCCCATCCACTTGTCGAGCGAGAAAAAATTCAATCTCTTCGCGCTCGATATCCGCATTCTCTTCGGAGTTGGATATAAAGGCAGTATAGCCCTTGGCGCGAATCGCCTGGGAGACTGCCTTAGCGATTTCGGCAAAGAAGGAATGCATCAGGTCGGGGACGACCAGGCCAATCACATAGGATCGCCTGCTGACCAGGCTTCGCGCGACCCAACTCGGGCGGAAATTCAATTCCCGGACCCGCTTCAGGACGCGCTCTCGAGTCGCCTCGCTGATGTCGCTGTGATTGCGCAACACCTTGGATACCGTCATCACCGATATATTCAGCTCTGAGGCAATGTCCTTCATGCGGACCGGACTCGTCTTATTCTTCTTTGGCTTTCCTGTCACCACAGTCCTCGAAAACTTCTTATTTTAGCAGAATCACATTGCCCAACTCAGAAGAAGACGCCTGAAGCAACTCCCCCTCGGCGATCACTTGCACGGTCTCGGTTACCTCGCCCAGCTCGAGCGTCACGTTTTGAACGACAGTCTCGTTGACACACCTACCGTGAACGGCGCCACGTGCGCCGTCTTAAAGTCCGGAAGTTCAACCGAGAGCGTATAGGCGCCGGGCCTCACGTTAACGAAAGTGAAGTAACCGTTATCGTTTGTGAGCCTCTGCGTCTGGATGCCGGTTGCCTGATTGACAAGAGTCACGGTGGCCCCGGGAACCCGTGCGGCCGTCGGGTCTGAAATGATCCCATTGACGCTGCCGAACGAGGTCTGGCCGAACAGGACAGCAGACGGTGCAGCCAGAATGGTTAAAAACAGCACCGCTGCAACACTCAGAAAGTCGCGCGCTTGCATACAGGCGTTTCGTGGGACGTGCGATCCAGTGAGCTGGACAGCGCGGCTGGGATGCCTGACATGCTGGTCTCGTTCCACCTTCCCTCGCCTGAAAAATATCGTTACAGTTATCGATAATGAAACACGGACCCAGGGGGCGCGTCCAGAAGAAGTCACCTGCCTGGAAAAGCTCGTCCGGTTCGGTTTTGCCCCTGGAATCGCGTGCTGTTCGTGTATTTCGCGTATTTCGCGGCCTATACAAGTTGGGCGAGCCAGCCCGACACCCTCTCACCGACTGCGCTATCATAGGCCCATGCAAAGCTTGTCTGTCTCTTCGATGCGCCAGGATTATGAAAAGCGCTGGGAGCGGATTCGCGAGCGTTTTCTGGCCGACCATGATGCGCAAGCAGCTTTGCAGGCGCTGACCTCCGAGTTGGACGCTCTAGTGCGCAGCCTGGCGCAAAAGCATCTGATGGATGTTCCCTTTTGTGTCCTGGGCATCGGGGGATACGGAAGAGGTGAGCTGTATCCGTTCTCCGATGTGGATCTGCTGTTCCTTTACCGAGCCACAGACCAGTCACAAGCTGAGGCCTCGATTACCCGGGTACTTCACGATTTATGGGACATGAAGCTGCACCTTGGGCAGCAGGTTTGGAGCCTGGAACAGCTCAAGAGCCTTAATCTGGATCACCTCGATTTCGTCCTGGCCGCCCTGGATGTCCGGATCATCGCCGGAGAACCGTCTCTAGGCGAGGAATTCATGGGCCCTGTTTTCAACCGGTTTTTGGCCGAGAACCAGAGGCCGCTGGTCGAGAAAATAATGGCTCTGACGGCCGACAGGCATGGCTCTTTTCGCAACACGATTTACCAGTTGGAGCCCGATATAAAACAGTCCCCCGGAGGGCTTCGCGACCACCTGGTTGGGAAATGGCTGCTGCGCTTTCAACCCGGCCCGGCCTTTTTGCCCTTTACCGCGGATCAGGCCGAAAGTGCTCACGCTTTTCTCAAGAAAATAAGAATACTGCTGCACTTTATTTCCGGACGCGACCAGAATCAGCTCACTCACCGTCTTCAGGAACAACTCCTTCCTCATCTCGGCTATCCCGAAAAAGATCCCACTTCCGGTGTTGAGTCACTTATGAAGGAGTACTTCCTAAATGCCCGTATTGTCAGCTCTTTTTGCCTGAAAGCTCAACAACTTTATCAACCTGCTGGCGGTGTGGAGCTTCTGGATGTGGCGGAGGATTTCCGCTTTTCGGACGTTGAGCAGGTCCTGGAGGTCTTTGGACGCTCGATAGACCAGCAGCGTCCTCTGAGCGATCGCACGCGCACTGCCATTGTCCAATCTCTGCCCTCGCTTTCGCAGAGCCTGGTTTTCCCAAATCTTCTGCCCGCCCTGCGCCGGCTCTTCAAGCCGCGGCCGGGACTTTACGAAGGTCTGAGCGAACTTTACGAGTTGGGGATTCTGGAATTGATTTTCCCCGAATTCGGCAGCATCAAGGCCCGGGTTATTCGCGACTTTTACCACAAATATACCGTGGACGAGCATACGCTGCTGACCATCAAGAACATTGAAGATCTGCTCGCTACGGAAGAGCGCACGGACCGGCGTTTTCGAGCCCTTCTGGAGGAATCTCCCGATGCGGAACTGCTGACCATTTCTTTGTTGCTGCACGACGTCGGCAAGAGCCGGGAAGGAAAGCACTCCAATCGCAGCGCCCAGATGGCCACCCGGGCTCTGCAGCGGCTTCGCTTTCCCAGGGCAGACATTGAAACGATGGCTTTTCTGATTCGCAATCATTTGGCCATGTCCTCGGTCATCCTCAAACGTGACCTGGAGGACGAGGGAGTCATTGCGCGTTTCTCGGATTTGATCAACGATCCGGCCCGGCTGCGGCTGCTGTGCCTGCTCACCTATGCGGACATCAAGGCCGTCGCTCCCAACACCCTCAACGATTGGAAAAAAGATCTTCTCTGGCAACTTTACGTGTCCTCTTATCATAAGCTGACCCTGGGCTACGGGGATGAGCGGATTGAGGATGAAGAAGATATGGGAGAAAAGCTCCTGCGTCGTCTGCCGGGCGATCTTGATAAAGAGGGCTTTGAAGCTTTTCTGGAAGGTTTTCCCCTGCGCTATCTCACCACCAGTGCCGCCGAGGAAATTTACGAGCATTATCGCCTAGCCACTCAGTTGAATCCTGATGAGCCCCTCCAGCTTCGTCTGGTGGACCGCGGCAGCCACTACGAGCTGTGCGTCGTCACTCCCGATCAGTATTACCTGTTTTCGAAGATCGTGGGACTCCTGTCCTATTTTGAGATGAATATCTTGAGGGGGCATGGCTTTGCCAACCGCCAGAATACGGTGCTCGATATTTTCCAGTTTGGCGATATTCGGGACGTGTTTCATCTGAATCCGCATGAAAAGGAACGCTTTCGAGACCTCCTGATGGGGGCGGTCGAAGGCCGCATCTCCATCGATAAAATGCTGGAAGGGAAAGAGAAGAGTCCGATTTTCAGGTCTTCCGCTCCGCGCTTTGAGCCCACCATTTACTTCGATGATGAGCACTCGGACCGCTACAGTGTGATAGAGATCGTTGCTCCCGATTCCGTGGGACTGCTTTACCGCATCGGCCATGAAATATCCGAGCTGCGCTGCAATATTGAGCTGGTGCTGATCTCGACCGAAGGAGAAAAGGCGGTCGATGTCTTTTACCTGACCCACAAGGGCAGTAAACTATCTAGGAATCTGCAGGAACAACTGAAGGAACACATCATCGCCTCCATAGGGTAGATTATGAAGCTCATTATGGCTATTGTCCGTCCCAGCAAAGTGGAAGAAATCAAAGACGCGCTCTCGGAGCTGAATATTTCGGGAATGACCATCTCGGAAGTCCGGGGGCACGGCCGCCAGAAGGGCCACACGGCTATCTACCGCGGCAAAGAATACAGCGTCAGCCTGCTGCCCAAGATGAAGATCGAGATCGTCATACCGGATGAGCTGGTAGACGAGACCATTACCACAATCATCAAGACAGCCCGCACAGGCGAGATCGGCGACGGACGCGTATTCGTGCTGCCTGTCCAGGAAGGGTATAACATCCGGACCGGGGAGAGGGATGTGACGTAGAACTGACAACTGGCAGAAGGCCTAAGGCCCGAGGCTCGGGCAAGCCAGCCCGACACCATCTCACCGACTGCACAGTCAGCACCAGCCAGTGCGTCAACTGCATAAGATTCATTCTATTGATAAAATTCCGGCCTGTGCACGCACGCGACCTCTTCCTTTCGGAGAAGCTCACCAGCCGGGAAGTCCAGGCCATACTGAGTCCGTACGGCTTTCAGAACACGGAACAGGTGGACGGCCGGCTGCAGCGGATCGCCGACATGGTGGGAGTGCGGGAGCGCTTTGCCGGACTGGCGCCGGGCATTCTGCTGGAGGCCTCCCGGAGTGCTGATCCCGATGCGGCTATTCTGCGCCTGGAAGCTTTCTTTGAAGTTGTACCCAGCGCCTCCAATCTGGCCTCTTATTTATCCGACAGCCCATCGGCGGTGGAGGCTCTGGTCCAAATTCTGGGCTCTTCCTCCTTTCTGACTCAGCTACTTGTTCGAAATCCCGAGTATTTTTACTGGTTGATGGAGGCCGGCCGGTTGCTTCGGACCGAAGATGCGGACTACTTCCGGCGCGAGGCAACAGGAATGATTCAACCCTTTACAGACGCGGCTACGAAGCTGGACGCACTGCGCCGTTTTCGCCGCCGCGAAAGCCTGCGCATTGCCGCCCAAGATGTGCTGAACCGGAGCAAACTGGAAGACACGCTCTCCCAGGTGACCAGCCTGGCTGACACCATCCTTCAGTCAGCCTTTGAAATACTCGCTGCCCACATGCTTGCGGATATTCAAGGCTTCGCGGTCCTGGGGATGGGAAAGTTGGGAGGGCGCGAGCTGAACTATAGCTCCGACGTTGACCTGCTCTATGTGTACTCCGATGAGGACCAGCGCCCTCTTATGCTCAAGTTTGCCCGAGAATACACGCGGGTTCTCAATGATTACACGGATCAGGGACGGCTTTACCGGGTTGACCTCCGCCTGCGGCCCATGGGGAAAAGCGGCCAGATTGCGTATTCAGCCGATGCCTACAGGCACTACTATGAAACCTGGGCGGACACCTTCGATCGCCTGGCTCTGATCAAGTGCCGCCGGGTGGCGGGCGATGCGGAGCTGGGAGACCGCTTCGTCGAGTCGGTGCAGGATTTTGTTTTCAAAAAATACCTGGACCACGCGGCCGTCGAAGAGGTGCGCTGGCTCAAGAAGAAAACCGACCGGGAGCTGCGGCTGCGCGAGGAGAGCCACCGCAACATTAAGCTGGGTCTGGGAGGAATTCGGGAGATCGAATTCTTTGTTCAGGCTTTTCAACTGCTCTATGGCGGAGTGCAGCCGGATATCCGAGCCCCGAGTACGCTGGGGGCCTTGGACCGGCTGGTCGATCATGGCTTCATTTCTCATGGAGACCATACGGTTTTGGGTGAGGCCTACCGTTTTCTCCGTGATCTGGAGCACAAACTCCAACTGGTTCAGGACCAACAGACTCACCTGCTGCCGCTGGATGAGGCGGAGGTGGAGCGCTGCGCCCGCCGGATGGGTTTAGCTTCAGTCGAGAACTTTCGCCAGACGCTTGATCTCCACAACCAGAACGTGCGCCGAATCTTCGATTCGCTCTTTGATACTAAAGAAAAGACGGGAGGTCTGGAGGAGCTGGCTTTGAACCTTCGGCTGACGCGGGATGACGCTCTGGAGATTCTGGTTTCGCGCGGGGTCCAATGTCCCGATCAGGTCTGGGAGGGCATCAAGATGCTTCAGGAGGTTTCGGCCTTTCCGCACTCCCCAAGTCGCATGCGCAACCTGGTGGCCAATTTGCTGCCGAGGTTGATTGAAGGCCTGGACTTCATCGAGCAGCCAAGAGCTCTGTTCAACCGCTTCGATCGATTCAGCGACAGCCTCGGCTCGCGCGCCAGCCTGTACACTGAGATGGTCGAGAATCCGGAATTCAGCCGTAGATTGCTTCAAGTCATCTCCACCGGCGACTTCCTGGCGGAAATCTTGATCCGAAATCCGGAGTTGCTGGACTCGATTTCGAAGCTGCCGAACCGGCCGCCGGATCCGAAAGAGCTTCGCCAGCGGGCCGCGGGAGCAGACGCACGGAAGTCTTTGCGTCTTTTCAAGCAGCGCGAAGAATTCAAAACAGCCCTCCTGGACTTGTTCGTGCCCGATTCGACCCTCGAGAACCGGCGCCGGCTCAGCCGCATCGCTGACATCTGCATCCGGCAGGCTTGCGAAAACGTTCTGGTTCGAAAGCCCAAGCTTAAGAAGGAATCCTTCGCCCTTTTCAGCCTGGGAAAACTGGGAGGGGAGGAGCTCACTTACCATTCCGACCTGGACCTGATCTTTGTCTATGACGATCGGGAGAGCGCAGTTATTCCGGACGAGTTCGACTCATTCTTAAAGGAGTTCCGCCTGGAACTGGAAGAATACACCGAAGCGGGACGCGCCTATCAGCTTGACCTCCGCCTCAGGCCGGAAGGCAAGCACGGCCCTTTGGTGACCCCTCGAAGTTCGATCGAAAACTACTTCAAGGGGCGAGCCGAAGATTGGGAGCGCCTGGCCTATGTCAAGC
>JBOGJG010000239.1:0-3194 GCA_050747825.1 Acidobacteriota bacterium
CTGCAAAAGGTGACCAGTTTCCGGCATTTTTGAGCCTGGAGGCATTAAGCGGCGTCCGGGGCATCGGAGTGCGGGATCTCGCCGGCGGATTCGAGCAGCTTTTTAAACTCTCGGGGCGTCAAGCCCGTGACTTTTTTAAACGCGCGCTCGAAACTGCTAAGATTGCCGTACCCTGCTCGAAAGGCAATCTCCGTAATTGGGAGGTTTCTCGTTCGCATGACTTACATTCCGCACTTCTCGCGCGTAATTTGATGATTGCGTAACCGTTTGGTCCGTCATGGGTTGCGAGATTTTTCGGCATCCATGAGGCGCACGGTTTCGATCTCCCAACGGCGCAATAGACGTCGGACGGTCCGGTAGTTGGCGAGGGCCTTTCGCAGCAAGGCCGCCTGCTCGGAAGAGACCATCCGGTGGACCTGTTTCCCCTCACTCATGTATCCCCATTCATAGTAGGGGCCATGACGGGCTTGGGGATCTCGAAGGCAGCGGCAGTTGGCTTTGCCGCAGACCTTCGTCCTCTTCACCAAGGTTCCGGAGCATAGATAGTCGAGTTTGCCGATTTGTTCCTGGATGCGGGCGATCCGGTCGAGAGCCTGGCGGCGGACTCGATCGAGCTGTTTTGCGGCTTTGGGTTTTGTCATATCTGTCTATTATATTAGCGACAGATATGGCTGGGATGCAAAGGCTTATCTTCCCGGGGCTCCTTCCGGCTGCGCACGGAGCGGCTGGGGCCGCTTCCCCTGGTGAATCACTTTCTGTCCCGGCTGGGGCTGGGCGAGATCCTGGAACGCCACGTCCCCACCCACGATCGCCGTGTGACCCTGTCCTATGCCTTGGGGCTGGGCGTGCTCCTGCGCTCGATCATCGTGGAGCGGGAGCCGATCTATCGCCAGCAGGAGACCGTGCGGACGTTTGCGCCCCAGATGTATGGCCTGGACTCGGAGGGGGTGGATCAGGTGAGCGATGACCGGATCGGCAGAGCCTTGGACCGGCTCTTCGAGGCGGACCGCGCGGCCTTGCTCACCGAAGTGGTGATTGCCATGGTGCGACGCTTCGAGGTCTGCTGCGACGAGTTGCACAACGACTCGACCACCATCCGTTTCACCGGGCAGTACCAGCGCGCCCGGGGGCGACGGATGCAGGGTCGGCGTGCTCCCTGCATTACCTATGGATACTCGAAGGATCATCGACCGGACCTCAAGCAGTTGCTCTTTACACTGACGGCCAGCGCGGACGGCGGGGTCCCGGTGCAGTTCCGGTGCGGCGATGGGAACACCAACGACTCGCTGACCCACATCCAGACGTGGGAAGCCCTGCGGGCCGTGGCCGGTGGGCCGGATTTTTTGTATGTGGCCGACTCCAAGCTGTGCAGCCGCGAAAACATGGACTACATCGACCGGCGCGGCGGGAGGTTCGTGACCGTCCTGCCGCGCTCCCGGCTGGAGGATGGAGAGTTTCGTCAGTGGATCCAGACACACGAACCGGCCTGGGAGAAGGTCTGGGATCGTCCCAACCCGCGGCGCAAAGGAGCGCCCCGGGACCGCTGGTATGTCTGCCGTGCCCCGCTCCCTTCACGGGAAGCCTGGCCGGTGACCTGGGTCTGGAGCACCTTGCTCGCCCTGCGGCAGGAGCAGAGGAGGCGCGAGCAGATCGCGGCCGCCCAGCAAGAGCTCTCCGACGTGAAGGAACGCCTGCGCAGTCCCAAGTCGCGTCTGCGCAAAGCTTCCGAGGTCCACCAGAGGGTGGAGGAGGTTCTTCAGCGGCGTCACGTGTCCCGCTATCTGCGTGTCAAGCGCGTGCGCCGGGAAGAGCATACCTTCCGGCAGATGCACCGAGGCCGACCCGGATCCGAGACCCCCTATCGCAGGATCACCCGCCGGCGCTGGGATCTGGAGTGGAAGCTGGAGCAGGCGGCCATCGACTACGACCGCAAAAGCGACGGGATGCACCCGCTCTTGAGCAACCACCGATCCCTCTCTGCCGCGCAGGTCCTCGAGGCCCACAAGGGCCAGCCCGCCATCGAGAAGCGTTTCGAGCAGCTCAAGACCGTGCACGAGATCGCTCCAGTCCTGCTCAAGAACGAGGGCCGGATCGAAGCACTCTTTACCCTCTACTTCCTCGCCCTCCTCGTCCAGGCTCTGATCGAGCGCGAGCTGCGCCGGGCCTTGCAACGAGAGAAGATCCCGGAACTCCCTCTTTACCCCGAGGAGAGACGATCGAAACGGCCCACTACCGAACAGGTGCTGCGAGTCTTCAGCCTCACGGAGCGCCACATCCTCCTGAAAGGCGGTCGAGTCGTACAGGTCTTTCCTCCTGAGTTGACGCCCTTACAAAAGCAATTGCTGGCGCTCCTCGGTGTCCCCGAGCGCGCCTTCCGGCCTCCCTTACGGGCCGGAAAGAAAATCCGCAGATAATACGGTCGAGAAGTGATTACAGTAGACTAGAGGCCAATTTAATGATTCGTAAATTAGTCCGGCAAAAGAAAACAGCCAGCGTCGGTATTTAGAATAAGATACTGTTTTTCCGCTGGTTTTATGCTGATCATGAACATACTCCTGTACATAGCGCCTTTCTCTGCAGCGAGCGGGATAATTCTATTTTGATGGAGGTCCGCGCTGCTCAAGACAAATCGAGTGTTTAGATATGAGTCGACATTCAATTCATCCGGCGCTAAGAGCTTAGCCTGCGCAATCCTGGCCATCACCTCCGCGGGAACGTCGAACACTATGATACTATTTAACAATGAAGATTTCTGTGCTCTTTGAAATTCCGTGACTAAATGAAACATTTGCGTTTGCCTGCCGTTCGGGGCCTCGATCCACAATCTTTGTCCAGCAACGCCTGGGTAAAGCTCAATGAGAATGGATTCCAGACGGAAATCATCTAACAGCGGATCAAATTGGCGGAACGCCACGGCGTTCTGTGTCGCGAGTACTAGCTCATTCTTCCCGTCGCGATTGAGATCGAGGATTTGGAATCCTTCCCATCCAGTGCCGGGACTCGTCAGCTCAATTACCGGTTCAAAGTCTGCATCTCCTTGGCTCAAAATGGTTAGAGAAATGTGGCTAAAGCCCTCCGTCCGACCTTGATACTTCGAAAATATGATGTCGTCTTGTCCGTCGTTGGTGGCGTCCGCTACTATGACGAAGAGTCCTCGTTTCTCGGAATCTTTCAGGATAGGCGCCCTGCCAGGC
>JBOGJG010000240.1:0-1365 GCA_050747825.1 Acidobacteriota bacterium
CGCCGCACCACGGAACGTGGTCGCTCCTTGAGAACTGCAGAGCAAGCACGAGCATCTAAACACACGGGGCTCCGCCCCGTGTGCCCCAAAGACCTCTGTCGTGGATCGTCGCGACCCCAGCGTCCTCTGGAGGCTGGAATCACCGATGACACCACGGGCGAGTTCTGCGGGGGTACACGGGGGCAGAGCCCCCGTGTTGAACTTTAATTTTGTTCTTTCCAAGCTACTAAGAGCCAACGGTGGATGCCTTGGCGCCAAGAACCGATAAAGGACGTGAGTGACTGCGAAAAGCTGCGGGTAGCCGTCTACTAGGCACTGATCCGCAGATGTCCGAATGGGGAAACCCGGCACTCGTCATGGAGTGTCACCCCGGTCTGAACACATAGGACCGGAGGAGGGAACCAGGGGAATTGAAACATCTCAGTACCCTGAGGAAAGGAAAGCAACCGCGATTCCCTGAGTAGCGGCGAGCGAAAAGGGAACAGACCAAACCTGAACCGTGCCAAGCCTGGTGGCGTTGCGGTTCGGGGGTAGTGGGATCGACGGGGTACCGCACCAGAGGTACCACAGAGTTACAAAGCTGCTGCGTAGGAGAACGGATCAGGAAAGTCCGGCCAGAGTGGGTAACAGCCCCGTATCCGAAACGTACGCAGCCTCTGCGTCGACATCCCAAGTAGCGCCGGGACCGTGAAAACTGGCGTGAATCTGCGGGGACCACCCCGTAAGTCTAAGTATTCCTTGGCGACCGATAGTGAACCAGTACCGTGAGGGAAAGGTGAAAAGTACCCCGGGAGGGGAGTGAAATAGTACCTGAACCCGTTGGTTTACAAGCAGTCAGAGTGTCGCTGTCTTCGGACAGCCACGATGGCGTGCCTTCTGAAGAATGAGCCTGCGAGTTATGGTGTGTGGCAAGGTTAACCCGTAGTGGGGTAGCCGAAGCGAAAGCGAGTCTGAATAGGGCGTAGAGTCGCATGCTGTAGACCCGAAGCCAAGTGATCTACCCATGGCCAGGTTGAAGCGGAGGTAAGACTCCGTGAAGGACCGAACCCACGTCAGTTGAAAATGGCGGGGATGAGCTGTGGGTAGGGGTGAAAGGCTAATCAAACTTGGCGATAGCTGGTTCTCCTCGAAATGCATCTAGGTGCAGCGTCATGTGTTCAGCATCGGAGGTAGAGCACTGGATGGGTACGGGGGCCTACAAGCTTACCAACCCCAGCCAAACTCCGAATGCCGATGCTCCAGAACATGGCAGTGAGACCACGGGGGATGAGCTTCGTTGGTCGAAAGGGAAACAGCCCAGATCATCAGCTAAGGCCCCAAATTCAGGACTAAGTGGAAAACGATGTGAGATTGCACAGACAGCCA
>JBOGJG010000241.1:0-3683 GCA_050747825.1 Acidobacteriota bacterium
GGACAAAAAGGAGACACACGGATAGTGGGTGTGGGGATTTCCAGGCCCAGCCAGAGGGCTAGAAATCGGGGTAAGTCTGCGTATTCCGGCGATGTTGTCCAGTGAGTCCGGGGAAGTTGTCCACCTCCCGGAGCGAAGCGACGCTGGAGCGTTTATATCTTCACCCCAGTGGACAACATCAATCAAGACCCTTGGTAAAAGCAGGTTTGAATCAAGATCGTCTCCTTTCTTTTGTGGGGGGGCGAACTTGGGTTAAGATCGCCTAAGTCCACCCCTTCCCGCACGGTTTATTCGTCCTGTTCCTCCAGAAGTTGGCTTTGGTCGCAGGTCGGATCGGCTCCGCGGTGCCGCTGGATCCAGAGCTTCTCCATCCGCTCCATCCGGGAGCGCACATAGTGCCAGTAATCGGCTGAGACCTGGAGTTGTTCGAGCTCCTCGAGAATCGGTTCGAAGTAACGCAGGCTGGAGATCGGCGCCTGTCCCTGATGATTGCGCCAGGATACATACTTGCGGGTACAACCGAGCAGGACGGCCTGCTCCAACCGATCCAACGAGATCCCGCGAGCCATCCACTGCCGAGCCAGGATGGCATCGGCTGTGGACCAGGAGGCGCCAACACAGGCACGCGCGCTCAACAGCCGACGAGCAGCCGCGACGAACTCGTAGCCTTCATCCTTCTCGAGCTCCCGCCGCCGGCGATGATAGGGCCAGTACGAATCGGTGATCTCGATGGTGCCCCGACAGTAGGGGACCGGGGCAAAGCCGCTCAGGCGGCACACGCCGGCCTTTTCCATCTCCCGCAGATAACGGCGAATCGTCTGAGTTCCCTTTTGCAGGCTCCCGGCCAGCTCGAGCTGACTGACTGCGAGGGCCCCTCGGTCTGGCGGGGCTTGCAGGCATAGATAGACGAAGAGCTTAAAGGCCCCGTCCGAGAGAACCGTCAGGGCTTTTCCCACTTCGACGCCGGCCGCGAACCACCCCTTCTCATTCTGGAGCCTCAATGCGCTCGTCATGAGGATGCCTCCTGGCCGCCGACGGGCTGCTGGACCGCCCGCAGAGTCTCTCCCTGCAGTTCGATCCGATGACTGTTGGCCAGAATGCGTTCCACGATGGCATCGGCCAAAGTCGGATTGCCGATGAGTTCATGCCAACTGGTGACCGGGAACTGGCTGGTGAGAAGGGTGGAGCGGGATTCGGACCGGTCGTCGAGGACTTCCAGCAGATGACGGCGTTCCAGATCGGCCAGAGGAACCAGACCCCAGTCGTCGATGGCGACCACATCGGTGCGGGCCAGTTTGGCCAGGAGTCGATCGAAACTCCCGTCGGCCCAGGCTACCGAGAGCTGGCGGAAGAACTTGGAGGCGGAAGCGTAGTAGACCGTGTAACCCTGGCGGCAGGCTTTCTCCAGAAGAGCACAGCACAGATAGGTCTTGCCCACCCCGGCCGGACCCGTCAGCGTGATGTTGTGGCGCCGGCGAACCCACTCGCAGCCAGCCAGCGACTGCATCAGAGAACGATCCAGCCGGCGGGGATGACGGTAGTTGATATCCTCCATGGAGGCCGCCATCTTCAGCCGAGCCTGACGCAGCCTTCGGGCCAAGGCCTGGTTCTCCCGCCACAGCCACTGTGCGTCGACCAGCATCCCCAAGCGTTCTTCAAAGCCCAGGGAACTCGCCTGCGGGTCTTTGAGCTGCTCCTCCAGTGCCGCGGCCAAGCCGTGCAGCTTCAAACTGTAGAGTTTTTCAAAGGTTTGCTCGCGTACCATCACCGCACCTCCTGGGACCCGTAATAGGAGGCTCCGCGCACATTCGGATGGAGCTCAGCATGGGCAGGGGAGGCGGGTGCTTCTTGCAGGGGTTGCCGATCCAGGCCGGTTGCCAGAATCGATTGGATGCTTTTGTAAGAGCAGGCGTTCAGAGCCAGTGCCCTCTGGCAGGCGGCCTCCAGCCGCTCCTTCGAGTAGCGGTCCCCCAGGCGCAGCACTCCCAGGCAGGAACGGTAGCCCAGTTCCGGATGGGGGCGCGACTGCATGATCCGATCCAGCAGCGCCCTGGTGCCCGGACCCACCCCCCGGCCTTTCTCGATCATGCGCTCGGAAGTCCATTCCAGATTCTGGTGGCGCGGCGGCCGGTGCTCGGGCAAAGTCGTATGCCGGCCTCGAGCAAAGCTGCGCACGTGCAGGGCGATCCGACGGCCGGTGCGTAGAATCTCAATCGTGCGCTCGCCGATGCGGGCTTCCATCTGTTCGTGGACGTAGTGGTAAGGAACGCTGTAGTAATGTCCCTCGATCTGGACGTGGTAGTCGAAGTGCACCCGCACCTTCTTCCATTCTCGGAAGGTGAAGGGCTCGCTTGGCAGCGGCTTTAAAGCGGGCCGATCCATTCGACCGAAGAGCTCGGCGCGATTGGTATCGAGTCTGTGAAACTTGCGCTCATTGAGCCGGACCAGCAACTCCCGGACGGCTTGGTCGGCCTCGGCCACCGAGAAAAAAGTGCGCTTGCGAAGCGCGGCCAGGATCCACCGCTCGACGATCAGAACCCCCGACTCCACCTTGGCTTTGTCGCGGGGACGTCTCTTTCGCGCCGGCACAATGACCGTGCCGTAATGCTCGGCCCAGTCGCGATAAGTCGGGTTTAAATCCGGTTCGTAATAACACGCGTGCGTCACCCCCGTCTTCCAGTTGTCGGGAATGACCAGGGTGCTGACTCCACCGAAAAACTCGACCGCGCGGGTATGCGACCCGATCCAGGCCGCCAGGTCCCGACGCCCGGTCACCTCCGCATAGGTGTAGTTGCTGGCTCCCAACACGGCCACGAACAGATAAGCCTCGCCCCGCCGGCCCGTCTCGGGATCGACCATGGGGACCGTTTGTCCGGCGTGATCGACAAAGAGTTTCTCGCCGGCTCGATACTCCTGCCGGAGCACCAGGTCCAGTTTGCGGGCCCAGCGGGCGTAAAGTTCGCAGAAGCGACTGTACTGATACCCTTCCGGACAGATCTGCTTATACTCCTGCCAGAGAAGCTGCAGGGTCACGTGACGGTGGCCGCGCAGTTCCTGGTGGATACCGGCAAAATCAGGCAGCGGGATACGGGCCGATTCACGAGGCGGCTTTCCCGGAAACAGACGCCGCTCCAGGGTTTCCTCGTCCAGATCCTCCGGCAGCGGCCAGCTCAACCCGGCCGCTTTGGCACGGCTTAAGTAATTAGCCACCGAACTGTGCGGGACCGAACAGCTGCGGGCGATCTGCCGATTCTCCAGCCCCAGTTCGAACTTTAATCGTAAAACCTCTTTGACTTTCCGCATGGACAACCTCCTTGCTGGCATCTCACCTCCTCCAGTTGAAAGAGGGTCACGATACCAGCGACTGTCCAGCGTCGCTTCGAAAATCGTTTTGGGCGATTCCGGGGATGTTGTCCGCCCTTCCGCATGCTGTCCACTCATTCCAACATGAGCCGGAAAGTGGACAGCTTCGCTCCGGAATCAGTGGACAACATCAGCCCGGAATCGGTGGACAACTTCGATTGGAATCAGTGGACAAGATGGCCCGGAATACGCAAGCAGTATAACAACCCCCAAATGGCCCCCGAGCGAGTCGCTGCGTCTGATAGGAATTGTTTTTACCGCGAAAACAGTAAAATAGTTTATAATCGCGCCATGCAGCCCAAGTTTGGACAGGTCATTCG
>JBOGJG010000242.1:0-33066 GCA_050747825.1 Acidobacteriota bacterium
GCTCACGTGGGAACGGACGCTCCACGCGATCCGCCCGTTCTTGCTGAGATTCGTCGGCTTCTGCTACTGCTGCGGAACCAAGTTCGGTGACATTGTGGACGATACTACTTAACATAGTAATACTAGGTAGCCCGCGCTACGGAAGCTACTCGTAGCGGAGGGGAAAGGCGGTCTTTGTCTGTGGTGCCGGGCAGGGGAGGATCCTTTGGTAATGGAGGCGGTCGTTGAGCGTAAGGGCCTCAGATCGGCTGGTGAAATAGGAACTCCCGAACGAGCGACTTCTCAAGCGTGGCTTCAGGCTTGCGCCGTGCTCCGAATTCTCGTAAGGTGCTGGTATGTTAGGACTACCGTTGTGACGATCCGTACGGCGGATGGTCTTGATGTGGTGCTGGACGAGGATCATTGGCAAGAACACATTATCAAGCACCATCCGGAGGTGGAGGCCCATAGAGATTTGGTTCTTTTAGCCCTGCAGGGGCCGGATGCAATCTCCCGAAGCAAGCGGGAGCCAGGCACGAAAGTTTACACGAAGGCCTACAATGATATCTTGATTGGTAGCACTTTAACTGACAAGATAACCCTACGAGTTTATGTCCGCGAGTCCAGTAATTTTGTTGTTACGGCTTTTTTTGTAGCGGCAGCCTGGCGCGGAGTTGGTGAAAAGATATGGCCTTCTTGATCGATCAGCGATTTGACGACGTCCAACATGAATACGATCGTGATGCGGACGTGTTGTATATATCGTTTGGTCCGCCGCGGCCGAGTGTCACCCTTGCCGTGGAGGACTGGCTGGCTCTACGCATTAGTCCTTCGACAGCAGAGATTTGCGGAATCACGATAATTGGGTTTAAGCACATTTTTTCTAACATCCGCCGTGATCTTCTGGAGGAACTGCCCTCCAGAGTCGATAGATTAAAGTCGGCACATTTTCGTGCCCAATATTTGGATGAAACCGACACTCTAACCTTCCGTTTTGAGCAGGAACAGCCGGCATATTACGACCGATTTGATGAGAATATTTATCTTGAGCGCTCCCTAACCGGTCAGGGAATTATCGGTTTCAAAATTACCCGATACACCGAACAGGGAGAATCGGCAATGGAGCGACTCCTCGCGGCGATTATCGATGCCTTATTCACGCCGCCAGATGCTGAAAGAGGCCCTGCAGATGCTCTTACACGCGCGTTCATAGAACATTTGAACATTCCCAAGTTGCTTTCATTGGCTGCTTAAACGACCGCAGCCGACCATTCTCCTTCCAAGTCGTCCCCCTCTTTCCAAGACTGCGATTAACCCGCCTGGCGGAAGCGTTCGTAGCGGAGGGCCAGGCGGTCTCGGTCAGGATGGCATTCTGAGGAGCGGGCGAGGAGGATTCTTTGATGGTGCATGCCCTGGAGGCCGTGCTGCAGCATGGGGCCGTCGATCTCTTCCAGGATGTCGGTGCGGACTTCAATGATGTAGTCGGGAGTGACGCCCAGGATGAAGCGGTCGAAGACGGCGTGATGCAGCTTGCACAGAGCCAGGCCGTTTGAGACGATCGGCTCGCCTTCGGCTTCGGAGTCTTCGATGATGTGGGCGACATCCAAAAGCTCGCGGTGGCGCAGGCGGCACAGGGCGCATTCCTCGCGGTAGGCTTTTAGGATCCGGGCGCTGAAGGCGGTCTGATGAAGCCGTCTGCGGACGGAGGACGTGACGTAAGCCCGGCGGATTTCAGCGGTCGTGTCCGAGACAACCGGCTCGTACTATTTCTCCGACTCGCTGACGGCCGCCTGCGGGTCGTCCACGACCACCGTGAAAGCTAGAGAGCGGGGGTCGTCTCCGACGATGAAGACCGGCCAGGCGGCCAGGTACTGGTTTTTCATGATTGCATGGAAGTAAATGAGCGGTACTCCCAGCTCCATGGCGCGGCGCAGGCCGACGTTGTCGCGGTGATAGGCGTCCGTTCCGCGGTAGCGGTACTTCAGGAGGCCGTCGGGGCCGAAGGTGTCATTACAGTCCCGAGACTCCCGAGACGGCTCGAGAACTTGGTCGAAACGCCATGGAAACAGTCCGGCAGCGGTTTTCGGTGAAACGCCTCATTAGTGATATCGATGATCTTTACCGACAATTGCTCGAGGAGAAGGCGGTGCATTTCTTTTCGACAGAACACATGCAAACGCGAGGAGGATATGGATAGGAAATTGTCAAGTGTAGTTGAAGGAAAGGGCCACTACGTCGGCGTGAACCACTACGTTCACACTCCCTCGACGATCTGGTACGGGGAAGGCGATGACATGTTTTTCATCGATGGAGAGACCTGGCCTCCGACGCTGCACGGCACCGCCACCGAGGACTACTTTAACACGTCCTGGTCGCCCAGCTAGGTCTTTTCACACCCTTACTTTGGCACCGCTCGCGCCAACGATGACATCGGCTGGCTGGGCCGCCATCACGTGTACCGATTCCATATCACCGATCCTGTCTACTTCGACCGCTCCCTGAAGTTCAGCGTCGAGCACGGCAGATCCAATGTGCTCACGCTGGACCTGGCCAGCGTGGCCTACTGGTATCAGGCGGAGCCCCACAAGACATTTCCCGACCTTCCCAGTCGCGAGGCCAGGCGCCCGCGCCCCTTGATTAATATGAGAGACATCCACCAGTGGAGGCATGAATGGCGCAAGAGCCGGGGTTCGGACCCGACCCTGTGGGGCACCGAGCCGGCACAGGAGACGAAACCTTGAAAGGGTATAGAAACCTTGTTTGCAAGAGAAAACAGTTCGGGACCCCTGCTTTGCAAAGCAGGGGGTCTTCGGTTCGAATCCGATTACCTCCACCATTTATTTTCAAATGTTTATGGAGATTTTCCGGCTCCGGCTAAGCAACCCGCTCTTCTCTGGAGAAGGCGAAGGCAAGGAAAACAATCATCTTATTTTTTTGGACAAGATCTCCTGTCCCCTTTATCGCCGTATCTCCAAATCCACGCTGTTCTTCCTCCAGAAAACCCTGATGTGCCAGCCCCGCAGGGACTAAGGGGACGGAAACCGGGTTGTTGGTTTGTGGTGAACCCCTCCTGTATGAATTCAAGTGAATGCCACTTCGTAGTTTTTGATCGGTCAGACGTTAATAGAACGAAGAGGGCAGAGCCGTCTTGTATGCTGTGTCAATATGACGGATGGATACGGGTCTCATGTCGAGTACATGGCCTGGGTGACCGAAGATGCAGAAGAACGCCAGGAGGCAATTGAACAGGCCCTTCGCAAGGCCTTCGAGCCTTTCATCGAAGAAAGATCGGTGGAAGTGATTGTTTTTTCAGAAATGAGTGTTTTTCAATTGGCTCACGCAATTATCGATTATCCATTGGTCTTAAAGTCACTGATGGCCGTCTGCAATATTGCCGGCAGGGCTGTGGAAAGGGACTTGGACATCAAGAATCTCGACACGTATAACCCCCTGCTGAACGATATTCAGGCGAGTGCGGTGGCGGGATATCTTAAGCCGTTTCTGCCGCCTTATTTGGCGCTGCCTACCCTCTCAAGGATTGACCGGGTACAATTTGTCGATAAGGAAATCCGAAAGACAAAGGGACGGTGGGAACAGGCCATCTTGAAGGCCCTGAATTATTTCAGCCCGGTGGAATTCAAGAAAAGAAAATTCGAGGTTCAGGGGGATTCATTCGAGTTGGACGCTGCTTCGCCGATGAGAGGGCCGATTGAAATGGGCATCGATGTGAAGCGGATTGAGGCCCGACGAGATATTCATAAGCGCTGCGATGAGATTGTCAATAAGGGGAGCAAGCTGAAGGCGAAATTTCCAGAAGCACGGTTTGGTGCAATCGTCTACTACCCCTTTGTTGACGAGCATGTGAACCTACAGAATCGGCTGAACTCACCCTACCTTGACGGAGTTGTATTTGCCTCCCAGTCAGTGGAATCTGTGGAGAACCCAGTTCGCGTGCTTCTCGCAGTATTTGGTGTAAAGGACAAACAGCAATGACGGGGAAGACCAAACATCAATTGATCCAGGGGGATGCCCGTGACCTCTCATTTATTGCGGACGAGAGCGTGCATCTGGTGGTAACGTCGCCACCTTACTGGACGTTGAAGAAGTACCGGGAACACCCCGACCAGTTGGGTCACGTTGCGGACTACTAGCAATTCGTCCACGAGATTTCCCAGGTGTGGAAAGAATGCTTTCGGATTCTCGTTCCAGGGGGGCGCCTGGTGTGTGTTGTCGGAGATGTCTGTCTTTCTCGCCGAAAATTCGGAAGACACCTGGTGATGCCGTTGCATGCGGACATCGCGGTTTCCTGCCGCAAGATTGGTTTTGACAATCTCAATCCGATCATCTGGCACAAGATCTCGAATGCCACGTTTGAGGTGAACAATGGAACCAAGTTCCTGGGTAAACCGTACGAGCCCAATGCCATCATCAAGAATGACATTGAATTTCTCTTGATGCAGAGGAAACCGGGCGGATACCGCCAGCCGACGGAGGAACAGCGGCGGGACTCTATGATCGACAAAGATGATTACGACAAGTGGTTCAGGCAGTTTTGGACAATTCCAGGAGCGTCGACCAAGGAGCATCCCGCACCGTTTCCGTTAGAGTTGGCTTATCGGCTGGTGCGTATGTTTTCGTTCATCGGAGATACAGTAGTGGACCCCTTTTCCGGGACAGCGACAACGATGCTGGCTGCCATGAAAACAGGTAGAAACAGCATCGGAGTAGAAATTGACCCTGTTTACCTGGATTTGGCTAAGAACCGGCTCAGTCAAGAGTCCAGAGGCCTTTTTAAGGAAGCGGAGCTATTTATCGGCTCTGACGTCGTCTCTGCCGGAAGCAATCATAAGTTGATAGCCCGGTAGAGATGCGATCCTGGCGCAGGAATCGTCATAATGACCAGCCTCAGTTAACGCAAAGCCATAAGATTGGTAGACGCTGTCGGGGTTCCAAGGGTCGGCTTGCTGATGAGTTGCTCTAACCTCCAACTGGAGCCAACGCGCCAAACGGTGCGCGATCATGTCGCCGTGGCGGCCGGCTCAGTTGGCACGTTAGCCAGATAAATCTCGGAGGAATCGATGTTATCAACAATCCTGGCGGCTTTCGTAGCGGTGCGTCCCGTTTCTCCGATGCGAGACTCAGTCGTTGTCGAACGTTCTCAGGTCGGGTCGGTGTGATGCAACCGCCGAGTCGATCTACAGGGGGTTGCCCCAAGTCTGCGAACAAGAGAGGGCATGGGCATCGGCTCAACGTATCAAGAACTCCCTTCCCAGTATTGGGTGGGATCTGAAGAAAAGGGGGCCTTTTCGCGCGAGTTGAAGAACTTGCGATCAGCTTCCAACTCGGCACATCCGGCCCAGTAGCGCTCTGGTCGATTCGCGATCCAGGTCAGGTGCCGGACGGCGTTCGCATAGCGAGTTTGGTGCTTACGCGCCGAGCAACCACTGATAAACATGGTGTCAAGCTGGCGGGCCGCAGCTTACGCCCGGCCCTTAGGCCTCAAGGAGAGTACGTGGGAGAACTTCTCTTCACCGTTGCCCTCATCACGATGATGCAGGGTGGCAAACCAGTCGGGACTGCGACCGGCTTCTTCTATGTCAGGAACGACGTCGTGTATTTAGTCACAAACCGACATGTCGTTATCGATGAAGTGAAGGCGTGAAGCCGGACGCGCTGCGAGTACGGATCCACACGGATCGGATCCGAATGACCTTACCGAGAACGTCGATCGTGAGATACCCCTGTACGTCGAAGCCACGGCCCGTTGGCACGTCCACCCGACATTCCCAAAGCCGCCGATAGACATTGCCGTCGTCACCCTCGACCAGTCGTTCACAAGCGGTATTTTCATCAAGGCCATCGCCTTGTCGAATTTTCTCCCCGAGAGATTCGTCATGAATCCTGGCGAGGACGTCATGGTGATCGGTTTCCCACGAGGTCTCTCCGATTCTGTCCATAACCTGCCGCTAGTCAGGAATGCCCTTGTGTCTAGCGCGAACAGCGTCAACGTTGGAGGGTTTCCGACCTTTTTGGTTGATGCCAACCTGCACCCTGGAATGAGTGGCAGCCCAGTCTTGACGAAACCGAAGAACATCTGGCCGGACCGTGAAGGCAATACGAACATCTTGACGGGGTCGCCGGTCTATTTTCTTGGAGTGTTTTCAGCCACGTTAAGTGTAAATCTCTCGGCGAACCAACAGGAGGCCCTCGGCCTTGGCCAGGTTTTGAAATGAAGTACGTCATTGGCGTATATTAAGTTGTGCTCATCGTAGAGACGCCGATTTTTACGAAGCGCGTCCATCAGGTACTTGACGAAGAACAATACCGGCTGTTCCAAGTCGGGCTGATCGCCTCCCCGGGTACGGGCAATGTTGTTCGGGGCAGCGGCGGCATCCGAAGGCTTCGTTGGTCTGGCAGTGGCAGGGGAAAACAAGGGGGAGCCAGAATCATGTATTACTGGTTTCCTGAACAGGACCGGATTTTGATGTTGTTTGTGTTTCTGAAGAATGAAAGGGCGGACCTCAGCGTCCGGCAGTTGAGACAGCTTCGGCTGCTTGTGGAGAGTGAGTTCAAATGAAGAAAGAAGTATTCGAAGAGCTCCTGGAGAGCGTGCGCCAGGGAGGCCAGATCCTGCGGGGAGAGCGGAAGCCGGCAAGAGTCTTCTCGGCCGCTGAACCAGATGCCAAGGAGATCAGGGAACGGTATGGTCTCTCGCAGCAGAAATTCGCAAGCCTCATTGGCGTAAGCGTTGCTACGCTTCAGAACTGGGAACAGAGACGTCGGAGTCCAGAAGGACCCGCACGCGTTTTGCTTCGAGTCGCAGCAAAGCACCCGGAAGCAGTCGTAGATGTAGTACGGGAGCGCAAGCCGAAGAAAACGGTATAGCTTCGCCGATGTAGCTGCCACGCTACGGTCTTGGCTGCCAGACCCCTATCTGTAGTAGACGAGACAGTTCTCCCCTCGGGTAATCAAACATGGTCCCCTCGACCGGCTTATCTGAAGTTATCGGAAGAGACCTTATATGGAACGGTTCGACGGGAGAGATCTGAAAACCCGGAATCAGCGGGTCGCTGAGCGCGCGTACCAGGACAAGGTTGAGCAGTTGGAGGCCGGTATTCACGGGTTCCCTCTACGCCCTAAGAACGTTCCCTTCCCAGAATACGCGGAGCACTATCTGGAAGTTGCCCGCTTGGAATTGGCTGGGACGTCCTGGCTGCGGCACAAACAGAATCTCTTTGGACTGTCTAAGAAGGGTAAGCGACGGGGACACCTCCTCAGGTCTTTCGGACACCGCAATCTCCGGGGCATTCGGATCAAGGACATACTTGAATATATTCGCAGACGACAACTGAAGGGAGCGGCGCCAAACACGATCCACCGGGAGCTTGCAACGCTTTCCGCTATTTTCCGGCTTGCTATGCAGGAGGAGCTGGTCATCGCTAATCCAGTGTTGAGCGTCAAGAAACCTCGGCTCAGGTTGAAACGCCCTATGAAAATGGAGGATCTTTCGAAGATCCTTGCCATGCGAATCCGATCGTGACGCAAAACATTTATGTCACCGTGTTTGATCCCGAGCTGAAGAGTGCGGCTGAGAATTTCTCGATTGCACCCGGGAAGAAAATGCGCAAAAAAAGCGCAAATGAGGGGAAAGAGGGTTTGCAGGAGAAGTAGGTTAAGGGGAAGAAGGCCGCAAACCATTGATAATTAAACTGCCCGGGGCGGGAATCGAACCCGCACGGGCCTTTCGGCCCACAGGATTTTAAGTCCTGTGCGTCTGCCTGTTCCGCCACCCGGGCTTACTAACGTAACTTAAGGAGTATAAGCAATTTAGCCGCTTGAATAAAGTGTCGCTCCAGGGACATCATTACGCGGATAACCAAGTTTCGTCGCCTTCTCCCCGATCATGACCAGGCGTTCCGGCTCCTTGAAGGGAAGAGGCCAGCATGAACTCACCTTATCCGAATTTAGGAATTCTTGAGAAATTTCAGCACAAAACTTCACAATTTCTGTCGCTGCGATCTGCAGGCTTTTGTGTATGCTAAGGGGGATAGAGTCCTCTCACCCCAATGACTGGAGGGGGAGACCGCTGCTTTTGTTTCAGATGCCTCCCCCTGCCCAGTCCTCGCCGGACTTGTTGCCTTGCCTGAATCGCTCAAAACGCTTTTTCTCTCATTTAAAGTCAAACGGCTGATCCAGTTGATCGCGCGCTCTGAAAAGCTTTGTGGAAAAGCTGTGGAGATGCTCACCAAAATTCCGCACCCGCCGGACACACAACGCAACTTGAATTTGCACAAGTTTTGGGCGCTGAGTTCGTCGAGACAGAACGCAATTGTGAGGCCTCGCTGCTGGCGTTCGCGAGATCCATTGATTGCGGGGAGAGCCGCTCAGTGCCGCCGCAATTTATCCAGCAGGCATTGGTATCTCTTTCGCCTAACGATTGGGTCCGTCTGGAGAACGCTCTTCGAGCGTGGGATGAAACCGCTCCTGGGCAGCAACTGAGCAGGTTCGAGCTACGGGCTCTGGCGATTCGGCTTCTGTGGCAAAGCGTCCTCGTGCATGAATACGCTGTGCGCTGGAATGATGCGGCCAATACAGGCCAAACCCACTGCGCCCCTCGGTCTGTGGAGCACCTGAGGGAATTCTGGCCACCGGAAGATCGAAGTTAAAAACTACCTGGCATTCAGGAGAGCTCTTTCCAGAATCTGATCATGGCCGTTCTCGTCGTCGCGGAAGTGGACGGCACCGTCTTCCCCCGTCCAGGCGGTCCATAGGACAATATAAACTGGCATTGGCGTTAGCAGGTCGACACGGACCGATTTTCGCGACTGAAGAATCTGCCTGATTGTCTCTTCCGTCCATTCCGCCCGGCCCTCGAGGATGAAGGCAAACAGATCCAGAGGCTTTTCTACCCGGATACAGCCGCTGCTGAGCGCCCGGTTATTTTTCCCGAAGAGGTGTCGGTCCGGTGTGTCATGCACATAGATATTAAAGCGGTTTGGAAACTCGAATTTAAATCGCCCGAGGGCATTCCATGGACCTGGTTTCTGTCGAAATGAATAAGCCGCTGACCGCTGACCGCTGAAAACGACTTCGCGTTCAGGCGGGACCACTGGATGCGAGAAGGGTCCATGGTTTTGATTGTATTATCCTTTTCCATAACCACCTCCAGATGTTTCCGACTGAGATAATGGGGGTTCTGGCGCGCCCGAGGCAAAATCGTTCCCAGGGCGATCGACTCGGGGACATTCCAGTAGGGGTTCAAAACGACAGCTTCTATCTGGTCATTGAAAAGGCGAGTTTGCTGGGCGGGATGGCCAGCGATGACACGCGTAGTTAGAACTTCTTGATCCTCCTGACAGGCCCTTAACATCGCTTCGGCCACGTTGACAATGACGTAGCGATCATCAAGCCGGCGCGGAAGCCAGCGCCATCTCTCCAGGTTGAACTCTATCTGGCGTATACGTTTTTCCACGGGACGATTAAGGGCCGCCAGCGTTTGCCTCCCTACGATCCCATCGACAGTCAGACCACACCGCTTCTGAAAACGTCGGACGGCTTTCTCGAGTGCAGCATCGAACCGGGACGAATTTTCTTCCTTTCCCTGTTCTTTCAGATCTGATGTTGCGGTCAGGCGCTGCCGCAGTCGAAGAACGTGTTCACCTCTGGCCCCCTTCTTCAAAATTTTGCTCCCGGAAATGGTCGGCCAGCCACCCTGGGACGCGATTTCCCGATACCGCTTCAGGTTTTGCTTCAGGCCAATGTAGCCGGTGTGATGAGGCGCAAGCTCCTGCAGCATCGGCGCAACCCGACTCTGATCGAGCGCAGTCGATAGAGCACCTACAGGGTCAAATGGAGGGCGATCGATCTGCCACCATCCAAGACGAGGATCAATCCGTCCTTGAGTCACGTGTGTCTGGAAAGCTCTTGGTTAGAAAGGACGCTCCAGCTTTCCGCGACGATCTCTGGGTCCTGTGCTGTGACCGACATAAAGATCTATAGCTCAGACGAAGCAAAAATGGCCTCCACTGTGATTACCTCAGCAGCTCACGGACGGACTTCAGGGCTTCCAAGGCGCGCTCAATGTGCTGGGCGGTATTATAGATGTGCGGACAGAGGCGCATCCCGCCGGTGGGGGCGCCGGCGATCCCAAATTGGGTGTAAAACCGATCAAATACCTGTTGCCGCTTCTCAGGAGAGATTTTGATTACACAGACTCCCGCACTCAGCTCCGGCTCTGCCGGAGTGAGCAGTCTTGCGCCTAATTCCCGAGCCCCTGCTTTCAAGGCGGCGGCCAGATGAAGAATTCTCGACTCAATCTGTGACGGGCCGATGCTCTGGTGAAAATCGACAGCCGTCGCTATGGCAGCCAGACAAGCGTCGTCTCGCTGTCCCAGGCTTTCAAATCTGCGCGCCCCTTGAACTTCCGGAGTTTTCGTGCTTCCCCAGCCCGAGCCCACGCAGTTAGGCCAGATCTCAGGGACGCGATCCTGGCGGACGTAAAGCAATCCTGCCTCCTTGGGACCAAGAAGCCACTTGTGAGAGCTGGCCGTGTAAGAATCGCAGCCCAGCTCGCGCAGGTTGACATTCAGTGCCCCCCAGGCCTGTGCCCCGTCTACGTGGACATAAATTCCAAAACGGCGAGCGATCTCGCATAGCTCTCGCACCGGCAGCCGCAGCCCACTGGTGTTCGACGCATGGGTAATAGCCAGTAGTCGAGTCCTGGGGTTGAAGGCCTTCGTGAATACCTCTATCAGCCGGCCTGTATCTTCCGGATGATCCGGCGTGGACACGCGCCGGACCACCAGGTTAAAGCGGACTGCCCGGACGTCCCAGGCAACGTTGTTGGTCGGATGATTCTGGTCCCAGATAATGATCTCATCACCGGGCTTGAGGCTGACTCCGTTGTTGATGATATTGTTGGCCTCCGTCGTATTCCTCACCAGCGCCACTTCATCCGGCGAGATGCCCAGGCGCCGCGCAACCTTTTCTCTGGAAAGCTCCAGCATCCGGTCAAACTTCTCACGATTCTGAAAGGAACAGTCCCGATCGATATCGGCCGTCAGCTCGTTTACAAGCTGCGCTACCGCTGCCGGAGAAGGACAGAGATTGGCCGCATTCATGGGAACTTTCTCTTCAGTGAAAGAGAACTGCCGGCGCACGGATTCCCAAAAACTCTCGTCCCCTGCTTCTGCTGCCTGCAATTGGCCGGGCCGAGAGGAAACGCTCGACCAGACGGTTGCTCCGGCAGCAACCTGATTCAGAAAATCCCGCCGCGAAGTAAACATGAAATACCCCCGATCTGTTTCGGGAGAGTTTATATCGATGACTGCCGACTGACAATGCGAGAAGTCATCCTCGCAAAGGACGTAGAGGAGCTTCCGCAGCGAATAGTTTCACGTGCTTCTTTCGGAACAGAAAGCTCCTTCACTGAAACCACGCTCCTGGAAATGTCCGGACCGTCCGGCCGCGAATCAGGCAGCGGCTTGCCCAGGGGGACGACGGCGAGCACCTCCTCGTTCGGGCGCATTTCCACGACGGTCTCGGTGGTTTCATAACCTAAACTTCCCACTTTGACCACCCAAAGACCGTTGTCAACAGAGGAAAAGCTAAATGATCTTTGACTGTTAACCGTTGTCTCCTGGACGAAAACACCTGCTATGGTCTCCAGTGTCACAGTAATCACCTCGGGGACTTGTTGCTCGTCGGGGAGGATTATATGTCCGTTGATTCTGTTGCCGATCTTTCGCAGCGAGGCTTGGGGAAAGGCTGCGGAAACAAAAAGAGAAAGCAGCACCGCACAAATAGCCCATCTAGCCATGGGTCACCCTTTTAAGCATTGTATCAAGCGCAAGAGAGAATGGCCTAAGCATAAGGGCTCAGTAGCCCTTATGCTTGTCCACGACGTTGATCAGCGGCTTGCCTTCCACGAAGCGGCGGATGTTCTCTTTGATCGTGCCGACCATGCGGGCGCGGTCTTTGTCCGATCGTCCGGCGATGTGCGGTGTGATGATCACGTTTTCGAACTTCCATAGAGGATGCCCTTTGGGCAGGGGTTCCGGGTCGGTGACATCGACACCGGCTCCGGCCAGACGCCGGCTGCGCAGGGCTTCGACCAGAGCCTCCAGGTCGTAGAGCCCGCCACGGCTCACCGCAATGAAGTAGGCGCCCGGCTTCATCAATTTAAATTCCTCCGCCCCAATCATCTTGTGGCTCATTGTGGTATGCGGGGCCGATACAAACAGCACGTCGGCCTCGGGAAGGACCTGATGAAGCTGATCCGGCTTTACGACCTTCTCTACCACCGGCATGTAAGGAATGTCTTCCGTATCCACTGCGATGACCCTCATGCCATGCGCCCAGGCGCGAAAGGCGATCTGCGTTCCAATCCCGCCCACGCCGACGATGACGGCCGTCCGGCCGTTCAGCTCGATGCCCGGATAATCCTGGCGCTGCCAAACCTCTTCCTCCTTATTCTTCAGAAAGGCAGGAATGCCTCTGGTGAGCGTGAGCAGCATGGCCAGGGCATGATCGGCGATCTCAGGGCCCTGGACGATCTGGTTATTGGTCAGAATGATGTCGCTGTCGCGCAGATCATTGCCTCCCGAAAGGTGCAGCACCCGTTCGACTCCCGCGCTCATGGTCTGCACCCATCCCAGCTTTTTGCCGGCTCGCACCTGCTCGGGCGTGACGTTTCCAATGAGAGCGTCGGCATCGACAATCTCCTGCATGATGTTGTCGGCAGTCACAGGCACGACCTGAGCCAGCGGACTCACGCTTTGCAACTCCTGAATGAGTGCCGGATCGGACTGGGTGACGAGAATCTTCTTGCCCCCTCCCTCGAGGGCAGGATGAAAGCCCAAGACTGTTACCAGAAAAAGCAAACGCAGACTACGCATAACGAACCTCCTTGACTGAATGCTCCTGTTCATCGCACGCTCCAAAGTCTCAACCAAATGATCTACTTTCTACCACAAAACAAGGATCAGGTCTTGGCCGGATCGCTGGACAGGTGATTTCCAGATAAAAGCCTGGTGGTTCAACCCCAGGCAGAACTCTTCCCAGCTCATTGGGACCTTCAAAAAGTCGGCTAATCGGACCTTTCAGCCGCCGGGATCAGGCCGTAACAACGACTGGCTCCTGGTGATCGCCGCCGCCGGCCTTGAATTGCCCCGCCCGGGCAGCAGCCATCAGCACCTGACTCCCACGACCGGGGAGTGACCGCTCCACCTTCAGGAGGGCGCAGGCTTGCATATTCGCAGCCGGCACCCGACACTGGGACTCGCATGCAGGACAAAGGCGGCCAAAACCCGGAATTCAACTGGAGCAAGGTCTACTGGCTGGTTATCATCTGTACGGCCGCCATAATTTTCGTGCTGTGGCTGTTTTCGGAGCTGCTTACGCCGTGACCACGTTTGACTGGTTGATCGTTGTCCTTTACCTCATCTATATCGTCTATGACGGCGTCCGCCGCTCCGGTGCCGGCGACCAGATCCGAGGCTACTTTCTGGCCAACCGGATGCTCCCCTGGTGGGCCGTCGGACTCTCAGTCATGGCCACGCAGATGAGCGCCATTACCCTGGTGGGGACCACCGGCCAGGCCTTTGCCGGAGGCATGTCTTTTATCCAGTTTTACTTCGGGCTGCCTCTGGCCATGGTGATCCTGTGCATCACCCTGGTACCCTTCTTCTATCGGGCCAACGTCTTCACAGCCTACGAGATCCTGGAGAAGCGCTTCGACGCCCGGACGCGTTCACTCACCAGCTTTTTCTTTCTGCTCTCGCGGGGGCTGGCCTGCGGAGTGATCATTGCGGCGCCCGCGGTCATTTTATCGATAGTGCTGGGCTGGAACCTCCAGGCGACCGTTCTGGCGATCGGCGTCCCGACCGTGGTGTATACAATGCTGGGAGGCGTGCAGGCCGTGACCTGGACGGACGTGAAGCAGATGGTCCTCATTTTTGCGGGTATCTTCGTCTGCCTGGTGGTGATCGTGCAAGGTTTCCCCGAGGGAGTCTCCATCTCGGACGCGCTCACGCTGGCCGGAGCGACAGGCCACCTCAAAACGGTCGATTTCACCTTCAATCTGGATCAGACTTACACCTTCTGGTCGGGTCTTCTGGGCGGCACTTTTTTGATGCTTTCCTACTTTGGTTGCGACCAGAGCCAGGTACAGCGTTTTCTGACCGCCAGATCGGTGGATGAGGGACGGATTTCCCTGCTGATGAGCGCTTTCATTAAGATTCCCCTGCAGTTCCTTATCCTGCTGATCGGCGTTCTGGTGTTCGTCTTCTATCAGTTCACCACCCCCCCCATGATCTTCAACCCGGTCGCGGAGCAGCAGATGGAGAACGGAAGCCTGGGCTCCGAATACGGACGGTTGAGGGAAGAGTACGACTCGAATCTGGCGCGCCTGCGCGAGAGTGCGCTTCACCTGTCCGAAGACTC
The DNA here is from genome assembly GCA_050747825.1 of Acidobacteriota bacterium. Taxonomy (GTDB): domain Bacteria; phylum Acidobacteriota; class UBA6911; order RPQK01; family JBOGJG01; genus JBOGJG01. The sequence goes on from JBOGJG010000242.1 coordinate 14,422, forward strand.
CACGCAGGACCTGACGCACAGGGAATACCTGGTGGCCTTCAATGAAAACCAGAGACTGCGTGCCGAGGCTCTCGAACTGGTCAGGAGAGAACGCGGGGATCTCAGTTTCAGCGATGTCAATTATGTTTTCCCCAGTTTCATCATCAATCAGATGCCGATTGGCGCGGTCGGGCTTATGATTGCAGCCATTTTTGCCGCCGCCATGTCGAGCATCTCGGCTGAGCTGAATGCGCTCTCGACCACCAGCGTCATTGATTTCTACCGCCGCCATTTCCGCCCTGAGGCTGAGGACGCTCACTACCTGAGGGTTTCCAAGCTGGCGACCGCGCTTTGGGGATTGTTTGCCTGCGTGGTGGCGATGTTCGCTCCTCATCTGGGCTCGCTCATTGAAGTCGTGAACCGATTCGGGTCTTTTTTTTACGGATCTCTACTCGGGGTGTTCGCCCTGGCTTTTCTCACCACCTCCTGCACTGCGCGCGGTGCCTTCTACGGACTGCTGGCCGGCATGGCTGCCGTCGCCGCCGTCAGCCTGACCACATCCATCTCGTTTCTCTGGTACAACGTGGTCGGCGTGGTCACTGTCTTCAGCGTAGGCATGCTCATCAGTTTATTCGGAGACAGGGGGACACCGGGCGTGCATTTCGACAGGGCTAGCGGCTAAGATGGGGCGCTTATGAAGGCGCTTCCTCGTCTGACGCCGATGCAGTGGCTGATCTGTACCGTAGCCGCCCTCGGATTCGCCTTTGACATTTACGAGCTGCTGGTCCTTCCACTGATCGCTCGGCCCGCCCTGCTGGAACTGCTCAACGCCGCCCCGGGAACGCCCGATTTCAACCGCTGGGTGGGTCTCCTCTTTTATGTCCCGGCCGTCTGCGGCGGGATCTTCGGACTCATCGGGGGATACCTGACCGACCGCTTCGGCCGCCGAAGAGTCCTGGTCTGGAGTATTCTGCTCTACGGTTTTTCGGCAGTCGGCGCCGGCCTCTCGACTTCGGCCGGGATGCTGCTCTTCTTCCGCTGCACGACTTTCATCGGCGTGTGCGTGGAGTTTGTGGCCGCTGTGGCCTGGCTGGCTGAACTGTTTCCACAGAGAGACCGGCGGGAAGCCGTCCTGGGCTATACCCAGGCTTTCTCCTCGGTGGGAGGCCTGATGGTAACTGCTGCCTACTACCTGGCCGTCACCTACGCAAACGACCTGCCGGCTATCTACGGAGGCCACGAAGCCTGGCGTTACACCCTCATTTCGGGCGTCCTTCCAGCTTTGCCGCTGATGATCGTGCGCCCCTTCCTCCCGGAGTCTCCGGCCTGGCAGATCAAGAAGCAGGAAGGGACGCTCAAGCGTCCCAGTTTTCTGGAGATCCTCCAACCCGAATTTCGCAAGACCACGCTGGTGACCGCTCTTATGGTGGCCTGCAGCTACGGCGCCGCTTTCGGCGCTATTCAGCATGTTCCCCGCATGGTTCCAGGACTGGAGGAGGTCAGCGTCCTCGCGCGCCCGCAGCAGGAGCAGGTCATCAGCAACGTTCAATTCCTTCAGGAGATGGGCGGGCTCTCAGGACGTCTGCTCCTGGCCTTCCTGGCGGTTCGAATCCTCAGCCGCCGCGGCCTGATCCGGGTGTTCCAGGTGCCGGGACTGATCCTCATCCCTCTGGTTTTTCTCTATCCGGCGCACAATGATCTCTCGCTTCTCAAGTGGGGGATCTTTACGGCGGGGCTCTTGACCGTCGCTCAATTCAGCTTCTGGGGGAACTACCTTCCGCGCGTTTATCCCACCCACCTTCGGGGGACGGGCGAGAGCTTTGCCGCCAATGTCGGGGGCCGCATGATCGGTACCTCGGCCGCCCTGCTGACCACGCAACTGACTAATGTCATGCCTGGAGCCAGCCCCGCAGCTCAGCTCGCAAACGCCGCGGCAGTTGTTGTCACCCTGGTTTACGCCGTCGGCTTTGCCGCCAGTTTCTGGCTGCCGGAGCCTCCCAAAGAAAGCCTGCCGGAGTAAGTGCTTGGGGGCCGCTCCCTGACGGACGCGGCTCTGAGATCGCGAATCCCACGCCAGACACAAACCGAGCCGCGACCGTCAGGGAGCGGCCCGGGGTGCCCCTTGAGTGTCACATTTCCCCTCGTCTTGTGCTAGTCTGAGGCCCATGCCAAAAGAAGAAAGCACTCTTGCGGTTTTCCTGGATTTCGAGAATCTCGTGCTGGGATTCGAAAAAGGAAAAATTCACCAGAAATTCGATATTAACCGAGTCCTGGAGCGATTGGTCGAAAAGGGAAAGGTGATTGTCAAGAGGGCCTATTGTGACTGGGGCCGCTACGGGGAGTACAAGCAGCAACTGCACAACGCTGCCTTCGAGATCATCGACATCCCCAAGCGCTCCCAGGGCGGCAAGAACTCGGCCGACATCCGCTTGTGTGTGGACGCCATGGACCTCTGCTACCACAAGGAGCACATCGATATCTTTGCCATCCTTTCCGGGGACAGCGATTTCTCTCCCCTGGTCTCCAAGCTCAAAGAAAACGGCAAGTACGTGATCGGACTGGCGACCAAGGAAGCCGCCTCGAATCTCCTGATCGACAACTGCGACGAGTTTTCCTACTACGAAGACCTGGTGGACGGAGGGATGAAGCCTCCCGAGCTTTCCGCGCGCATCCCAAAGGAGAAAAGGCCAGCCTTCGACCTGCTGGTCGATACCATCCTGGCGCTGATGCGCGAGAATACGGATATCCTCTATTCGTCGCTGATCAAGCAAACCATGAAGCGAAAACAGCCGGCCTTCAGTGAGTCGCGCTACGGCTTTCGCACTTTTTCCGAGTTGCTCAAGGAAGCGGAAAAGCAAAAGCTGGTGGTCCTCAAAGAGGACGCCCGCAGCGGAACCTACGTCGTCACCGGCTTCGGCCAGGCTTCCAAGTAGTCAGTCAAACGTGTCCGAGTCAGATCAGAGGCAAAGCGATCTCGCCACCAGCGGTGGCTGAGGACCACGACAGCAGGCTGCTCCTGCTCGTCTTCAAGAACACGGCCCACACCCGAGCGGACGCCCAAGCCTGCAAAGTAGTCGTCCGATCCGAGACCCGCTGCACCTCGACCCATTCCATAGCCTCGCCTTCACCGATCTCGATACGACTTTGGAACCAGGCGAAAACGTGGGAAAACGCGGGCACATTTGTGCGCATCCACTTGGACGAGAGCTTGCGGTTCAAACACCGGCAGGGGTCGCAGCACGAGCGCTTCGAGCAGGCTGAAGACGGCCGTATTCGCTCCGATGGCCAAAGGGAGCGAAAGCACCGCGACAGCGGTGAAGCCCGGGTTTCTGCCAAACAGGCGAAAGGCGTAACGACAATCCCTTAGAAACTCCTCCAGCCATTGGGTTCTTCTCGCGTCGCGGCAGCGCTCCTCGATCTGGGCCATGCCGCCAAATTGGCGCAGGGCTTCGGCTCGGGCCTGTTTCGCTGACATGCCGCGGGCCACGTTTTGCTGGATTAATTGGTCCAGATGATAACGAGGTTCCTCGCCGAGCTGCTGTTCGACTTGTCGGCGACGAATCAATGATCTGAGACGCAAACGAAACACGTCCAGTATACGCATGGCTACCTCCTCTCAAGCCATATCCAGCACAAGAGCCACGGCGCCCGAGAGCCGCTGCCAGGTTGCCAGTTCTTTCGCCAATTGCCGTTGGCCGGCCGCTGTCAATGAATAATACTTTCTTGACACCATCTCCGGTGCTATCGTGGAAATAGGGGGTCGGGGAGCAGGTTCAGCCATGCGAATGAGCAAAGTGGTGCTGATACTCGGAATTGTGCTGGGGGTAGCCATCGTCTTGTTCGTCCTCTGGCCAGAAGATGAGGAGGAGCCGGCTGCGGCGGGCGGGCAGCAGGCGCCGACTCCTTCTGGACGGTCGCCTCAGGTGCGGCCGGTTGACGAGGCCGCCCTTCAGGCGTTCAGCTCGAGAGCGGCCGAGCAGGCCGAGCTTTTAGAGGAGGCCGAGGATGAGGTTCCCGACCTGGACGATGAGAGTGAGCCTGCCGAGATTGACGCTTTCCAGCGGCGAATAAAGGGCGAGGTTCAGGAGAAGGCACGTCCTGAGCGCGGCCGATTTTTCACTCCACAAGCCGCCCTACAGATTTGCCGGCTCATCGAGAACGAGCTGGCTGGCCCGAACGGAGCCACGTTGAGAAGCGCCATTTACGGCGACGAACATCGCCCGTCCTTCACAGTAAAGGTCGGCCAGACTTACCCTGAAAACCACGCTCTGTCCACGGTCCCGCCCGCGCTGCTGATGAAGCTGCCCAAATTGCCGGAAGGACTGGAGTACCGGTTTGTGGGAAAAGGCCTCATCCTCCGCCACGACGCGTCCAATCTGATCGTGGACCATGTTCCCGGATGCCTCCCCTGACTTACTGCCGTTCGATTCCTATGACTTTTTTCGCCCCCTGGTTGCGGATGTAGACATCCACTGCTTTGGCCCATCCCTCCTGCAGGGGTCGTGATTGGGTGTGGGTCCTCAACCGCACCATGGTGTAGGGAGCGTCCAGGTGGGGGAGGGGGATGGAAAGGCCGCGGACAGATCCCTCTCTGTCCAGGGGCGTTGAGAGGGAGCGCTCATTGTCCAGGACAAACCATTCATAATGATAGCGGTCGGCCCGGCCCAGGCCCGCCTCCTCACCCAGATTTCTGAATTGCAAGCTGGACCCCAGGACTCGGAAATCGTCCAGCGGGTTAACCTGCGCGAAGTAATAGTGGAGGATCTTGTCACGCCTGCGGATCAGGGTTTCTGCCAGGTGATTTTCGTCCTCCGGTTGGGCGATGCGGCCAGTCCTGACCAGGGCTCGAATCATCTCATTGCTGAAACGGGCGACAATCTTTGAAGCCCAAAATCCGTCGGCCGGAAGCATCTGTTTGAAGGCAGGGTTAGGGTGAGTGGTCTTCCATTTGGGCGGATCGAAGTGCTCTGCTTCAAAGTGCCCCGATACGGGATAATCGGAGAACTCGACGTCCTGCCAGGAGCGCTCCCAGATTCCCAGCGTGGTGGCGGATTTCAGAAGGGGTCCCCACTCCAGACCGTATTCATGGCCTGAAGCGGGCGTTTTGGGGCGGTACGTCCCGCTTCCAAAGCAGTGACCGAAATCAATCAGGTAGTGTTTGACAATCTGGCGGCCGTTCTCGTTAACGTAGACGTCCAGCGTATTCAGGGCTCGAGCGTCGTTGTCATTCAGCCAAGAAGCCAAAACCCGCAGTCCCCTCAACTCGCGGCGATTCTCATGGGGAAGGACGTCATTGGGATCATCCGGGCGCGTACCGCTGTAGAGAAAGAGGCCCAGCGGCTGGCCCTCGACTTGAAGGCTGGCCAGCGCCTGCAGCTTGCCATCCTCCAGACGGGCCGCCTCCTCCAGGATTCCCTCCAGCTCCCGCCGGGAGACTTCTCCCTTTTTCCCCGCCTCAGGATCAAGTTCAATTCGGGCGGGATCGATGGACACCAGGTAGTTCTCAGGGACGTTATAGCCAAAAGCGTAATAGAACTTGGTAGCGATCACTTCGCTGGAGGTCGAAAGCTGCGGATGAGTGCGGACATCGAACTTCACAAAGTACGTATCGCCGCGTGCGTCCTGCATCACGAATCCCGGGGAGGTTCCTTTCGACTTGAATTGGACCACCCGCCAGGGGCGCGACAGGTCAGGACCGCTTCCGCGATTGGGCCCCTGGATTAGTTCGTCCATCGACATTGTTCGCACTCCGATACGGTTGGTGAACCAGTCCGAATCCGGTACTTCTCCCAAAGTGTTGATGTTCAGCGCCTGCGAGACTTTGTCGTCCGACGGTAGCAGGAAGATCGAGGCAAAATAGTACCCTATCCTACTCTCATCGAAGGGAGCGGGCTTTGGAATGGACAGACGGGGCTCGATCCAGAGAGGATCGTCAGGGAAAAACCTCTGAGAAAAAACAGAAAGCGAGCAGGACCATGCGAGACTTGTGATTGCCAGCCATTGCTTTACCCGTGCGCGCATGCAAACCTCCTCAAAAGGCCGCCCCCGTGGTCCAGTTGATTCGGCTGCCTTCCCGGCTTCGGCTCCAGTCGATTCGAAAGAGCACGGAATCGGGAGTTTTCACGCGCGCACCGAAGCCATAGCTATTTTCCAGGTTTTTGAAACTGAAATCAGAGAACTGCGGGAAGACCTTGCCGGCGTCATAAAAAAGGGCCAGCTCGAGAGTCGGAATCGTCTCCCAGCGATACTCGGCGGACATGTAGAGCAGGTTGTTGTCCTGAAAGCGAAAACTGTCGAAGCCTCGAAGCGTATCGCTGCCGCCAAGCCAATGCTGGAGGTAGAAAGGAACGCGGCTGCCGGCCGCGGGATTGTCCGACGAGGTAAAGAAGCGCAGCGCGAGAATGCGCCGTTCGTTTCCCAGGGGCAAATACTGGCGGGCGTCGAAAGCAATGCGGTCGAAGCGCAAACCGTGGCTGCCTCGGTCATCAAAGCGGGAAACGATCAGGCCTGCAATGCCTCCGGAGTGGGGACTGCCCGGCTGATCGCGATAATCGGCCAGCAAAGCCGAGCTGAAATGAAGAATATCGGGCTGACGGCCCAGGCCCGGTGCCGATCCAGGAGAGAAGGCTGTCACGGTATCCGCAAACCGGTCGTCGCTGCCGGGCCCGATTTCAAACTGAAGCAAACCGGCTCTGAAAGATGTTCCCAGCCAGCGATTGAACTGGTATTCTGCCACTCCTTCCCAGGACGCTCCCCGCAAGAGGTAGTCGGAGCGGCTCTCCAGGCGGGAGGTGGGGCCGATCCCGAAGAAGTCCTGCTGTGGAAAATGGCGATAGCGCAGATCGGCGAAGAGCGACAGGCCCTGTTCCTTCACTTTCTTGCCATCGAATTGGGATGTGATTTTTTGGTCGGGAGACTCAAATCTCAATCGGTTTGCGCGTTTCCTGATTTTGCCCAACCTCAACTCGTAGAGCTGATAGCCTCGTATCGAGAACTGGGCCGCCGTCTCGAATCCTATGGGCCAGCCACTTAGCTGCGGGTTCTTGTAAGCAACCCCGCCCGCCAGTCCTGAGCCGGAGGTTACGGAGCCGAATTCCGGCGAAAATCCCGCATTGTCGCCGGATACTGTAGATTTCTGCATCAAGCCTTTTTCTTCCAGCCAGAGGAAGAATCTGTCCAGCGCCGGAATCTCGACCGGCTCCATAGCCTCGAACTTCGCCCTCTTCTTTTCCAGCCACCACTCGGCGCGGCTCTTGTATTTTGCATCCGAATCGCCAATTTGGGCCATAGTCCAGTGAGCACTCAGCCCCCAGACAATCAAGAGAAACAGGCCGATGTGACCTCTCATTTTCATCTGGCAGTGTTACGAAGCAATCGCCGGGCCAAATCGCTGGAGCGACAAGGAGAGGGCGAGTGAGTGAGGGGGAGAGCGATAGATGGGGAAATTTTCCCTGAAAAGACAGAGCCACGGATGGCACGGATTAACACTGATCCAATCCGTGATCATCATCTATGCAATCCGTGGCTTTATTGGCATGGCCCTTGCTTGATCCATCTCCATGCGTCGATCCTGTTTCTACCTATTCCTCATTACCGGTTTTCTTTTTTCCCGCGGTCCGAGAGAGTACACCCCCATCGAGGCGCCGCCGCCGGGCCTCGTGCTCCCGCTTGAAGAAGATTCGGTTAGATTTGCTGTAATTGGGGACGCGGGCACCGGAGACCAGGAACAATACGAGGTGGCCCGCCGGATGCAGGAATATCATGCCCTTTACCCCTATGAGTTCGTAATCCTCCTCGGGGACAATATGTATGGCGGGGAAGATCCGGATGACTACCGCCGTAAGTTTGAAGACCCTTACCAGGGCCTGCTGGACCAGAACGTCAAATTTTACGCCTCGCTCGGCAATCACGATGAGCCGGCCCAGCGCTTTTACGAGCTTTTCAATATGGGAGGGGAACGCTATTACACGTTCAAATATAACAGCGTCCGGTTTTTCGCCCTGGACAGCGATTATTTTGATCCGGAGCAACTGAGCTGGCTGGAGGAAGAGCTCGAGAAGAGCGGATCGGACTGGAAAATCTGCTTCTTCCACCATCCCATTTACTCTTCCGGCGCCACCCATGGCCCGGACGAGGCGCTGCGCCAGGCTCTGGAGCCTCTGTTTATGCAATACGGCGTCAACGTCGTCTTTGCCGGGCACGAGCATTTTTACGAGCGCATCAAGCCGCAGAACGGCATCTACTATTTTATCTCAGGCGCGGGAGGCAAGCTGCGCCGGGGCGATATCCGCACCAGCCCTCTGACGGCTTCAGGCTTCGACCAGGACAACAGCTTCATGCTGGTGGAGATCGTGGACGATTCGCTTTACTTCCAGGTGATTTCCCGCGCGGGCCAGACGGTGGATTCCGGAGTGCTGGGGCGACAAGATATTCAGGAATCCAGAATGGATGTAGGTACGGCCAGCGGCGAGTGGAGGGCCTCGGCAAATGGGACGCCGCACGTAAATCCGCGATAGCGGGCCAGAGTTTCTTTAGCTCGCTGGGCAGGAATCTCAATAAAGGTATTCGGCTCGAAGCCGATGGTGTGCCTGGGACCATTATCATAGGCCGCCGGCTGCCGGGATGAATTGCTGCTCATCGACCTGCCTTGACCGCCTGCTACTGCCGGCGAGTCCCCTGGGTGGGCGGAGGGGGAGCCTCAGGCAGAGGCTTGATCTGAATATTCCGAAAATAGACTTTGCTGTCGGGATTCATGACCTCGCCCGGGTGGACCTGCAGCGCGATATGGCCTATACGCGGAACCCCCTGAGTGGTCTCGGCAGTGTGCTGGAAATCGGTGACGATGTGGCCGTTGAGCCAGAACTGAATGCGGGCCGGTTCGCCCTGGATCTGGATCTTCACATCATTCCAGTCGTCTTTCTTGAAATACTTTTCGCCTTCAGGGTTCCTGAACACTGAGCCCTGGGTCCAGGGGAGATAAAGCGCGCCGATGTTTCCGTCAGGACGATAGTCCAGAGTCACCTGATGGCTTTTGCCGTCCTCTCCCACGCGCAGGAAAACACCGCTGTCCGCCGGCCAGTCCAGCTTGGTTTCAAGAGTCAGGATGAAATCGTCGTGCCTGCTGTTGGTGATCAGAAAGCCACCCTTGCCGGGCGGATCCTGAGAGCCGACGATGGCGCCGTCAATCACTTCCCACTTGCCGCCCATATCAGAAGCGGGCAAGCCGGTGTGCTTGCGCCAGCCGTCGAGAGTCTCCCCGTCGAATAAGGAAGTAAAACCCTCTTCGGGTGTGAAGGCCAGGAGAAAAGTAGCCACTACGATAAGTAAAAGCTTTTTAATCATGGGAACGGGGGTGCGAATGATGGGCGCTGGTGGTGTAATGCTCGCCCAGCAGGTCCTTTCCGAAGTCGTTCTCCAGGTCGCGCCAGACCGTGTGGATGTGGTTCGCGTTGTTTTGGGTATTGTCGTATTCAATGAGAAAAGTCGGACCCTGAATGCGGTAATAGTGCGGCTCTCCGCGCCCAGTCCCGCCCGCCCAGGCGAAGTGAATCTTCTCCAGCCCGGCTTGGCGAATCCTGGCGAGTTCCGCTTCCGCCAGCTCCGGCTGAAGGCGACCGACATACACATCGATTAAGGCGCTCAAGATTTCCTTTTGGCTTCGATCCATCTGAGCCAGGCTCACCCCGACAGGATCGCCGATCTCGGCCTGGCGCGAGGTCCCGCTGACGATATCCCGCGGCGCCTGGACATCGATAATGACTCTCTCTGTTAGGCTGCCCTGGAAAGTCGCCACGAGCTGCCTTCCAAGGTCTTCTTCGGCCTGCATGACGCGCAGGCCCTGATGTGGTCCCTGACGGACTTCACCCGGGTTGGCGCCATAAAACATCGGCAGGGCCGAGATCTTCCCGTCATTGACCGTATAATTCAGGGAGAGGTGGTGGCCTTCCACGCGCCAACCCCAGGCCCGCGTCGCAGACGGCTCTCCAAAGATCGAAAAGAAGTAGCCGTCGGGGTCGCGCCGGGGGGCGTTGTTTTCCATCACGTGCAGAATCTGGTCGAGATACATCACCTGATTGGCTTTGATGTAGCCCTGCGGACTCAGTCCGCTGGCCAGAAAGCCTTGGGCCAGCTTGCGCTGCCCCGCCGCCATGTCTCTGAACGGAAGTCCCTTTCGTTCGCGCGGGATGAAATGCCAGTTGAAGCGCTCTTCATCCTGGAAGGCGAAAGTGGCCCGCTCCTGCAATTCGGGAGATAAAGACACGAGAAACACCCGGGCTGCTGCGGCCATTTCGGAAGCGGAGCCATCGTCGTTTGCAAACCAAGCCAGGCAGGCCAGCGAAAGAGTCAGAAGAAGAGCCAGTTTTTTCATGGGTAATCCGGAGATTGAATTTAACACACTTCTCAATCGCGCAAAATAGCGAAATCAGGAACCGGCGCGTTCCACTTCGATCTGCAGGACCTGCGGCTGGATCTGGGTCACATTCACCTCGGGAGGTGTATAGATGCTGGTAGGGTCCACGGTCATAATGTTCATTCCAGGCTGCACCCCTGACAAATCAATCCTCACTTCCAGTGAACTCGGGTCCAGGCGCGCCAGGCTGTGACGCGGGCCGCTGAGCCGAACGGAAGCCTCTTCAGCCGGTCTCGAGATCAACACGTAGCCATCTGGAAGATCCTGGTAGAGAATGGGAACGGAGAAAATCTGGTCGGTGGACTGCTGTCCGGCCAGCACGAACCAGACGCCCAGCACAAAGAAAAACGTGATCAGCTTGGCTTTCCACTCCTTCAGGATGATGCTGTGCCAGGTAGGCCTCGGTATCTGCGCCGCCGGCTGGATGCCCCTGCGAACTTCAGCGGCAAGGGCTTCGAGATCTATGTACTCGCCCACTCGTCCGTCCTCAGCCAGCGAAATGCTCCCCCGCTCTTCGGAAACTGCAATCACCAGCGCGTCGGAGACTTCGGTGATGCCGACGGCCGCACGGTGGCGGCTGCCGTACTTGATGGGCAGATCGGCTTTGGAGATGGGAAGGAAGACTCCCACTTCATGTATTCTCCCGTCCTGAATCCAGGCCGCGCCGTCATGCAGTGGAGAGTGGCGCTGAAAAATGCTGATCAGTATTTCCCGCTGCACCTCGCTCCCAAAGCGGATTCCAGGGCGAACCAAATCCCGGATCGGGTCCTGGCGCTCGATCACGATCAGCGCGCCAATCAGATGACTCGACAGGTGCTCCAATCCTTTGATCAGGTCGTCAACGAAATATTGTCCCAGGATCTCGGGACGCCGCCAGATGCGCAACGGATTCAGGCGCTCCAGGACCTGCCGGATCTCAGGCGCGAAGATAATGAGAACGAAGATCAGAAGAGCCTGCCCCAGCCACTCCAGCGCGGAAACAGTAAGAAATAGTCCCCAGAATTGAGCCAGCACATACACGACGACCACCGCCGCCATGCCCAGGAGCACCCGGAAGGCCCGAGTCCCCTTCACCCACGAGTACAGCCAGACCAGGATGTAAGTCACTACCACGATGTCCAGGATGTCGTACCAGCGGAGTTGAAGCAGGCGGTCCACCAGAGCGTCCATGCTGTAACTGTACAACGTCATTCGTGATTCGTCATTCACGTTATAATCAATCTCCTCAACCCATGACGACCCGAGTTCGCTTCGCTCCCAGTCCGACCGGCTACCTACATATCGGCGGCGCCCGGACGGCGCTGTTCAACTGGCTCTACGCGCGCCGTCATCAGGGGACGTTTATCCTCAGGATCGAGGATACCGATGTGAAGCGGTCCAGCCGCGAGATGGTGGAGGGTATCCTCGACGGTTTGAAGTGGCTGGGCCTGGAGTGGAATGAAGGGCCGTTTTATCAGTCCCAGCGACTCGATCTGTACCGGTCAGTCTGTGAACAGCTCCGGCGGGATGGTCACGCCTACCATTCTGGGGACCCTGCCGCTCTGCGATTCAGGGTTCCTGAGAACCAGCGCGTCAGCTTTCATGACCGCGCCTTCGGCCCGATCGAAGTGGCCAGCGAGAATATCGAAGATTTCGTGCTCCTGCGCTCAGACGGTATGCCGACTTACCACCTGAGCGTGGTGGCCGACGATATCGACATGAAGATCTCTCACGTGATCCGGGGCGCCGACCACCTCTCCAATACGAGCAAGCACGTGCTCCTGTACCAGGCTCTGCAGCAGCCTGTTCCCGAATACGTGCATCTCCCCTTGATCCTGGGTCCTGACAAGAAGCGACTGAGCAAGCGGCATGGAGCCACCTCGGTCCTGGAATACCGGAAACAGGGTTTTCTGCCTGTGGCGCTACGCAATTATTTGGCGCTGCTGGGATGGTCGCCAGGCGGCGACGAGGAGATCATGAGTGAAGAGCGACTGATCGCTCTGTTCGATCTGGAGCGCATCAACAAAGCCAATGCTGTTTTCGATCTGCAAAAGCTGGAGTGGCTGAACGGCCAATCCATCAGCGCCTCCCCGGCCGAGGATCTCGTCGAACCCGTCAGCTCAGTGCTGCAGGACGAGGGACTTTGGAATCCCTCGCTGCTGGAGACAGAGCGCGCTTCCTTCCTTGGCGCGCTTCACCTCCTGAAACCCAGAGTGCGCCGCCTGACCGACTTCGCCGAATGGAAAGCTTTTTTCACAGATGACTTCGAGTACGAACCCGAGACCGAGAGCAAATACCTGTCGGATGGGCAGCAGAATGCGGAGCTTATCCAGGCCATCCAGGAGCTTCGCCGCTCTTACCAGGAGCTGAGCCCCTTCAACCTGGCGACAACCGAGGAGCAGTTACGGCAAATCGTGGCCCGTCGCGATCTCAAAGCGGGACACTTGATGGGTGTCGTGCGGCTGGCCCTTACGGGCAAGGCGGCGGCTCCGGGCCTGTTCGAGATCGTGACCACCCTGGGCAGGGAAAAGACCATCCAACGTCTAGAGCGGCTGCTGGTCAGACTGGCGGCTGGTCCCTCCGATGAGTGATTTGTTCCTGTCCGTGATCATTCCAGCCTATAACGAAGCGGATCGTCTCGGCTCCAGCCTTCAGAGCATCTGCGGCTATTTGCTCTCGCGCGGCGTGAGATTCGAGATCATTGTGGTGGATGACGCTTCTCAGGATGAGACTTACAGAGTGGCCGAAGAACTGAACTGTCGGGATGATGATGCCTGGAGATTGCGTCTGTTCAGAAACGAGCGCAATCGCGGCAAAGGATATTCCGTGCGGCGCGGAATGCTGGAGTGCGAGGGCCGGTACGCTCTTCTGACGGATGCCGACCTGAGCACGCCGATCCAGGAGTTTGAGAAGCTGGAGAATTACGTTCTCCATGCAGTGGCCCAGATTGCCTTCGGCTCACGAGACGTCCAGGGCTCCCAGGTCGAAGTGCATCAGTCCGCCTTCCGGGAAAGGAGCGGCAAGTTTTTCAACTGGCTGGTTCGCCATCTCACCGGACTCCCTTATCGCGACACCCAGTGCGGATTTAAGTTATTTGAAATGAAGCAGTGTAAGGCTATATTTGCAAGACAGCGAATTGAGGATTTTGGATTTGACGTGGAGGTCCTTTACGTCGCGCAAAAGTGGGGGCTGTCGCTGAAGGAGGTGCCTGTTGTGTGGCGGCATGTCTCCGGAAGCAAGGTTAACTTTGTGCCCGACGCCGCTAGGATGATCCTGGACCTTCTCCGCGTGCGTTGGAATGACTGGATAGGCCGGTATGACTGATATGACCAAACTGGGTGTCAACATCGATCACATCGCCACGATCAGGGAAGCGCGCCGGACGTTTGAACCGGATCCCATAGCGGCGGCCGTTTTGGCGGAACTGGCGGGCGCTCATGGGATCACCGTCCACTTGCGCAGTGACCGGCGCCATATCAAGGATTCGGACGTGCGGCGCCTGCGCGAGACGGTCACGACGCGTTTGAACGTGGAAATGGCAGCGACTGATGAGATGGTGGGGATGGCCCTCGACTTGCGTCCGGACACCGTGACGCTTGTCCCCGAACGGGAAAATGAAATCACCACGGAAGGCGGCCTGAACATCATCAAGCAGGAAAAAGAAATCGCGCGCGCCATTGAACGGCTGGAAAAGGCCGGACTTGAGGTCTCGCTCTTCATCGATCCGGACCTGGAACAGATCAAACGGGGGCTCGCGATTGGCGCCAGGACGATTGAAATTAATACGGTGGCCTATTCGGAGGCGGTCCCTAAAGGCTTGCACGAGGAGCAGGAAGACTTCAAGCGAGAGCTGCAGAAGGTGGCTGCTGCCGCCAAGTTTGCGGGAAGCCAGGGGATGCGGGTGCTGGCCGGCCACGGGCTTACTTACCGGAACGTGCGGCCGATTTCCGATATCGTTCAGATCGTGGAGCTCAACATCGGCCACAATATCGTCTCGCGGGCGGCCCTTGTCGGAATGGAGCGCGCCGTCCGGGAAATGCTCGATCTGCTTGATGGGGTCAGATCTTGAATTTTTCGTGTTTGAAGGGAAGCAGCCGCAAGCGTGCCCAAGAGCGAAGCAAGAACGAAAAATTCAAGATCTGACCCCATCAGCGGGACTCTTTACGTGGTGGCGACGCCGCTCGGTAATCTGGAGGATCTTAGTCCACGGGCGGTCCGGATGCTGCAGGAAGTTGACTTAATCGCCTGCGAGGATACACGCCACACGCGAAAGCTGCTGACTCACTTGGGCCTCGACACCCCGGCAACCAGCTACCACGAGCACAACGAAGAAACGGAAGCGCCCAGGCTGCTGGAAAAGCTGCGCCAGGGCCAGGATCTGGCGCTGGTCTCGGACGCCGGGACGCCTTTGCTCTCCGACCCCGGCTACCGGCTGGTCCACCTGTGCCGCGAGGAGGGCGTGAATGTCGTCCCTGTCCCGGGCGCCTCGGCGGCGATAGCCGCCCTGTCCGTTTCCGGTCTTGCCAGTGACCGTTTTCTCTTCCTGGGATTTCTTTCGCGCCAGAATTCGGCCCTACGAGAGCAGTTGAAGCAAGTGGTCTCCATTGATGCGACTCTGATTTTCTATGTCTCGCCCCACCGGCTTGCGGCGACGCTCGAGGCCGCTGCGGATGCATTGGGGGAGCGGCGGGCGTTCCTGATACGCGAGATGACCAAGATGTACGAGACCTCCTACTATGGCCGCCTGGAGGAGATCGCTTCCCAGGTTCGGGAGGAGTCCTCGAGGGGCGAGTACACGCTCGTAGTACAAGGGGCGCCCGGAGGCGCCCAAGAGGCCGCGCCGGCTCAGATCGATGTCGTGGCTTACGTAGAAGGTCTCGTTCAGGCGCGCGGCCTGAGCAAGAAAGAAGCCATCAAACTCGCCGCTCAGCAGCTCGGCATGCCAAAGCGGGAAGTCTATAGAATTGTCAGCGAAGGCGCCGCTCGCTGATGGTCGCGGCTCTGTTATAGTCGGGGCTCTGACGCACTCAACCGAGCCGTGATCGTGAGAGAACCCCCTTTACCAGAAATAAAATCTGGCCGAAGCCGAGAAGAGTCGCGGGATATAGAACTGCCCCGGGGAGAAGACGCTCTCCTGCGCGATTATGTACACGTTGTCCGTCAGGTTTTCCACGTTGAACTGCAAGCTCAGCCTGGCTCTGTCCCCGCTGCGGAAAAGCTCAAAACCAGCACTCAGGTTTAATGTGAGGTGTGGCGGTACACGCCCGGCAGCCGGCATTGCCTGGCTTTCATGATCCTGTTCTTCCCCAGGATGATCGTGGTGGCCGTGGTCGTGGCCAGCGTCTTCACCATGTCCCACCGGGGTGCCGCTCCCGTATTCCGACGTCAGGCCGACCCAGGCCCCGGAGCGGGCATGCCTGTACGTAACGCCGGCGGTTGCGGTATGCGTCTGGTCCATAGGGGCCAGGAAACGTCCAGTTTCCTCGATATGGTGGACTTCGGAGATAAATCCGGCCGTCACCGGATTGTAAAAATAGACTTGCCCGCGCGCGTAATTCAGGTAACCGGAAAGGCCGAGCCTCCTGATCAGAGGCGCTTCCGCTTTGAATTCCAGACCGTAGGCTTGGGCCCGGTCAAAGGAGGCGTAACTGTAAATGCGCGAATCAGGCCAAATCGCCGTGTGGACCGGATTATCACTGAGCCGATAATAGCCGGTCAGTCCCAGTCTGAGATCTGAACCGACAGGCTGGATCACGCCCAATTCGAACTGGTCTTCCACAGTCGGGCGCAAAGGCGACAGCCCTTCACCGATTTCTCGGATGAAACGGGTCAGGCCCGCGCTACTCAAGAGCACGTTTTCGACCGGAGGGGGAACAAAAAAGTGATTGTACGAGGCGTGCAGTACGGCTCCGCTTTCGTCGAGGCGGTAAGCAAAATTGAAACGTGGACTGAAGTGCGATTCCGATAAAGCCAGGCTGTAGCGGTCGAAGCGCAGGCCGAGGTCCGCAGTCAGGCTTGGCGTCACCTGGATGGCGTCCTGAAGATAAAGGCTGAGTTGTCCACCCGTCTTTCGCTGATCGAATTGGATAGGCTGGCTGAAATGCAGGTGGGGCAGATTAAGCTCGTGCGTCAGCCGACGATATCCTTCGTACTCATAAGATAATTCCTCATGAGGCCGAAGCACAACGAAATCGACTCCGCCCTTCAGAGTATGCCGGCCGGCGAAGCGGGTCAGGTCACTCTTGACTCCGGCTGTCATAAGATCTCGCCTGGAGCGGGCGGTGGCCGCCAGCGGGTCGAGCGCAGGCAGGAGCTGCGAGCGAGACCAGCGTTGGTATATGGAAGTATTCAGTAACGTCTCCGCGGAGAAGGCGCGGTCCCAGCTCAGAATGGCCGTTTGCTGGCGAGTGCGCTGAAAAGCATTCGCATTGGGCCGGATGTCGTCGTCCAGAGGAGTCTTGGGAATTTCGAAGTTGCTCCCATCGCCCATGAAAATCACCTTAAGCGTGTCGTTTGCGCTTACCAGAAAATCAAGCTGCAAGAAGCTGTGGGCTCCCCGGCCGGTATCGTGAATGGCTCTGGGATCGGGAGGACTTAGAAAGCGGGCCGATTCAGATCCCGAGGTGAAAAGATAATAGCCCACATTTCCGGCATGTCCTCCATATTCAGCCGCAACGTTATGGCGCAGAGCCGAGCCGAGGCCCAGGGTGAGCGATCCCTCATCATTCATGGATAGACCAGACTTCGTCACCACATCGACGATTCCTCCGAAGCGGTTGCCATATTCGGCGGAAAAGCCGCCAGTCATGACATTGGCTGAACTGATCACCCGCGGGCTGAGCCCGCCTGAGAAAAGTGAATGGGGGTTTTCCCAAAACGACACTCCGTTAATAAAAGTGTTCAGCGCCAGTTCCTGTCCCCGGATATGTACGAAATCATCATGGCCTCGAATCATGCCCGGCGCGGCCGTGACCAGCGCATCCGGAAGTGAGGTCTGCTGAGTAAGGGGAAGATCCCCCAGATGAGTTTGGCCCAGCACTGTGGAACTGGGCGAATATGTGCTCGCCATCGACACGGTTTCCGCCATCACATCCACCGTCACATCGCTGGGGCGGATCTCAAGGGGGATAGTCAGATTCCTGACTTCCCGCGGCTTGAGGGTAAGGCGGATGTCCCTGGTTGCAAAGCTTGGGTGACGGGCGGCCAGGCTGTAATCTCCCGGCATCAAGCCCTGAAATTGAAAATACCCATCTGCATCGCTGCTGCTCTGAAGAGGCTGCGGCAGCGCCTGGCTTTCCAGTTCCAATCGAATCTCATTAAGAGCAGAGCCGTCTGCCTCAGCGACAATGCGTCCGCGAAGAGTGGCTTTTCCCTGCGCCAGAGCGGGAGTGAGCAGGGCTGGCAACAATGCCAGGTGAAGATAAATTCTCTTAAACATAAAAGTTCTCAATTCCTGAAGCTCAGGACAGGGGGCCGCTCTCTTACGGTGCGGCTCTTTGGATCCGAGCCGCCACCGTACACCCAGGGGGTACCCGGCGGCCACTTTCCTGCGTGACTGAACTAATGACGGTAATTGCTAGTGCGAAAACAAATCGGAAAAAAGAAGCGACTGGGGCGGGGGTGATGGAGGAGCTTCCTCGAGAAAGAAAACTCTGATCCCTTTATCGCTCATCTCCAGCGTGGGGGTCGGCGGATCAGAAACAGTGAGTGCGGTAGTGAGGACAAACGGGTGCCGGCCGCCTAAGACAGCCTCTTCCGGCTGCGATTCGCAGCCTTCGCGAATGGCACAGCCGGCTCCGCCAGCGACATCGTTTTCAGGAGGCGCACCTTGTGAGTCCAGATGGCAGCTCATCGGGGAAGCCGCCTGTTTCGTCTCTGGCCGCACGGCCATCAAGCTACAGACCTCCGGGCAGGGGCAGGCAGCGCCATGTTGAGAGCACTGCTCCACCTGAGCTGCCAGTGGTATTGCCGCAGAATCGGCAAGCAGGCAAAAAGCCAAAAGCAGAGTGCTGGCCAATCGATGGCGGCGGATCGAAGTCCTCCACATGAAAGATAGAGTAGTGGATATTGCAACGCCATTCAATCAGAGAGTGTCGCAGAAGTCTGAATCTAGTGCTTCGTAACATAAATAAGTGCGCTATCGCCCCAGCCCTTCGGGTCGCGGCGGCACTGGCCTGCTGGCTTTGTTGCTCCTCGGTCCCATATTCCCGATATGCTCCCTCGTCGCGCCTCGCCATCAGACCGCACCCATAGGGTACCCGGCTCGCGACGATAGC
>JBOGJG010000243.1:0-3180 GCA_050747825.1 Acidobacteriota bacterium
ACGCTCTGCCGCATTTTCTTTCAAACTCGCTACGAAGGCCATGATCTTCAGGATATCGTCCTGAGGGATGCGGTCGCCGAAGGCCTGCATGGCTCCGCCGGCACCCCCATAGACCGCTTCAAAAAACCCCAGATCGGTGCGGACGCGGGGATAGACGTACCGGTCATCCACGAGGCTGGGGCCCATGTGCCCTCTGGCGTCCGGAAGATGGCAGCTCTGGCACCATTGCTGGTAGGCCTTCCTGCCGGCGGCGATCGCTTCCGCATTTCCCCGGTGAACATTCACTCCGGTCTCGCGAAAAGTGACGACGGCCCGGGTGATCTCCTCACCTGCGGGGCCCTTTGCCTCAAGAGGCTTGTTGTCGAGAGGATGCAGCAGCGAGAAGGCGTAGGTGGACGTTCCGCCCAATTGCACCGGAATGAAAGTTCGAGCGACTTCCGCGCCCTTGGGAACCTGATCGGCCGGGACAATCCTCCACAGGGCTCCGGGCGGATTCGCCAGCGGACCGCGGTCACTCGTGTAAAAGCAGTTGCAGTTCACGGCCAGGACGTAACCCTTCTCGTCGTATCCGCCGGCCGTGAACTGCAACCTCGTATGGGCCAACTCCTGAAGCTGCCACCGGCTGCCGTCCCAGGCCAGGCCGAAGAGCCGACCGGAACACCAGTCGCCCACCAGATAAACGCTCTCCAGGCCGCCGTAATTGACCACGCCCAGCCCCTGGACCGAACAGCCCCACCCATCGCTGACGGGATCGGCACCCGGATAGGGGACCTGGTGCGGGTATTCGGCGGCGGGAAGGACACCGACCTGCGGGCATTGATCATCGGGGCCGGTCATGGGATGACACTTGCTGGCATTCATGCGCGGCCACCCGTAGTTCTCTCCCCCACCACTGCCGGCAGGCTGATAGTTGATCTCTTCCCAATGGTTCTGACCCACGTCGGCAATGAAAAGATCCCCGGTCTTCGAATCAAAGGAAAACTCGTACGGATTGCGCAGGCCGTAGGCCCAGATTTCCGGTCTGGCCCGCGTCTTGATCCTGGCGAATTGTTCCTCGCTAATGCCAAAGAGACTCATCAGACGCTCATCCGACGCCCGGGCAAACGGATTGTCCGGGGGAATCTCATAAGGGATGGAGTCTTCTTCAACATCAACATCCACGCGCAGGATTTTGCCTAACCAGGTACTGAGATCCTGTCCGGCCTCATAGGGATCGCCTTCCCATCCTCCGTCCCCCGAAGCGATATACAGGTATCCGTCCGGGCCGAATTCGATCTGCCCTCCATTGTGGTTGTAGTAGGGCTGCTCGATGCGCATGATGACCTTGGCGGTCTCATTCGTCCGCTCCGGGGTCATCACGTGCGGACTGCCGGGGTCCACTTGAAAGCGCACGATCACTCCATCACCGTTAAAAGGAAGCGAGGCGTAGTGCACATAGAAAAAGCCGTTCTCCTCGAACCGGGGATGAAATGCAATGGAGTAAAGACCCTGCTCGACGAAACCTGTCTGAACATCGCTCCCCAGGGGATTGATCTTCGTCAAATCGAGAAAGGGCTCTTCCTGGACCGTGTTGTCTTGATGGACGATCTTGACGCGACCGACACGCTCCACCACGAAAATCCGGCCTGAGCCGTCGCCGGCATTCGTCACGTTGGTCGGATCATGAAACCCTTCGGCGACCTTGACCAGAGCAATCTTCGGGTCCGCGGGAAGACGCCCGCCCGGACGAGCAACCTCGCCCGGCGCCTGCGGAACCCTCTGCGCTCCAAGAAGACCACCGACGAAAGCCATGATGCTAAAACCCAGGATAAGCCTTGATTTGGTCATCGGATGTTCTCCTCCCTGAAAAAAACGGAATTGGCGGCGATTATACGCCCTACAGAATGAACCGCAAAGCCCGCAAAGAGCGCAAAGCCGCTCGCTACCCTTGCTTCGCCTGCTTCGCGATTGCTTCGGGGCTCACAGCAGCAAACGCCGGCGTCTTGACACCAGGGGCGATTCTTATATTCTGAGATCTTGAGATGGCTTTTTCCTGGGATGATCGAATCCGGCGAGCGGCCGAGCTGAAACGCGAATATCCGTTCGCCCGAGAAGTGCTGGAATTCTATCGGGCCGTGGCGGACTACCAGAAGGACCTCTACCTGCGCTTGATCAACAGCCCCGAAGGGGCGCCGGCACATAGCCCGGGGTGCAAACCCCTGGTCGGTAAAGGTCCCCTGACCAGCCCTGTAAGGGCGGCAAAAGACTCGGTTGTGCCGCCCTTTCTGGGCTCCTCGCAAGATGAGCCTGCGACCGCGGGTTCACACCCCTGGCTATGTGCCGACCCGCCTTCGGCGGGCTTTTGGAAAGGTCATTTTCGATCGTTTCTCTCGTTCGTGGAGCAGGTGGGCACGCCGGAATTAGCTGCTCTTGCGGGACAACTCCTCCACTCAGAAGAGAAAGACGTCGCAAACCGGCTTCTCGAATCGTACTGGCGAGGAGATCTGGACGCTGACCATTTTCAGGAGGGGCCCGCTCTTTTCTTTTTTCCCAAGACGTTTCTGCAGCCCTATGCCGAGCGGCTGGTTGCCGATGACCACCAGAATTCTCAACCGGAGCACGGACAATGGCGCGTCCAGGAAGGGGGACGGGCGGTTTGCCCGGTTTGCGAACATCCTCCTCAACTGGCTACCCTGAGACCGGAAGGCGAAGGCGCCCTGCGTTCCCTGCTCTGCTCGCTGTGCGCCACGGAGTGGCGCTACAAGCGAGTCTGCTGCCCGGCCTGCGGGGAGCAAACTTTCTCGAAGCTGTCCTACTCCCGCGCGCAAAGTTTCCCGCACATCCGGGTCGATCTCTGCGAAAGCTGCAAGAGCTATATCAAGACCATCGATCAAACCATCGACGGCCGAGCCGTCCCGGTTGTGGACGAAATCGCCGCCCTCCCGCTGGACTTGTGGGCGGTCGAGCAGGGCTACACCAAAATCGAATTGAATCTGGTGGGGATGTAGTGAGGTTCCCTGAACGATTCTGTTTTCTCATGATCTCTCAAGAGTGAAGGGTAGGACAAGCCATGCGAGCGATGGTCTTAGATTCGCCGGGAGGGCCCCTTCGCGGCGGTGAGGTAGAGCTGCCCGTCGTCGGGCCCGGGCAACTCCGGGTGAAGATTCGGGCCTGCGCCGTTTGCCGGACGGATCTGCACGT
>JBOGJG010000244.1:0-2457 GCA_050747825.1 Acidobacteriota bacterium
TCACGGGCCGGCCGCCGATGGGGACCGTGCGGAACACCCGCCATTTGTGCCCCTTGCCGATCACGTCGGCCGAGCCGCACGCCGGACACCTGAGCGTGCCCGGCTTGTCCCGGATCGTGAAGATCACTTCGCACTCCGCATAGTCCGTCCGCACGTAATCGTAGCCCCGGATGCCGAACGCCTGATACAATAAACTCGTGGACATGCTGGTTTCTCCGTTCTGAGGTCGATCAAGCACAACCCCAGATGAGATCAGCATGTCCGCTTCTTTACAACTTCAGGGATGCAAATCCCGGATGAACCGCAAAATAGATAAACTCAAAGGTATGGAGGCGATTCTGGTCTTCATCTCGATTATCCCTAATCTAAACTTCGAACAGCTTGTTTGGCGACAAGTCCATATCGTGACGCAGGTTAACTGCGGTTGAAAATGCGCGCGTTCTGGCTACGGGGAGATGCCCAGCATTTCCAGGACGTGCTGTTGGAACGGGGTGGGCTGGGTGGACACGTAGAACTCGCCACCCTGGCTGCCGGGCACGCGGACGCGGTTCTTGGTCAATGTGCCCAGGTTGGCCAATAGGGTTTGAAAGCTTTCCACCGGCTGGTCGTCCTCGGTCCGCTTCAGGCTGTCTTTGCGTCGGGCCTGGTCGGAACGGGGAGCCGCAGTGACGATCGACTGGCGCGTCTGCTCGGCCGCGGCTCGCCTGTGGTCGTCGAACAAGATGGGCGCCAGACGCTGACGCAGATGCCATTCCACGTAATAGGCCAGCATGCACAAAAAGACGTGCGCCCGGATGCGCTCATCGAGCCAGTGATAGATCGGCCGGACCTTGAGGTCCACGGTCTTCATCGAGCGGAAGGCACGCTCGACCTTGGCCAGATCTTTGTACGAGCGGACCGTGTTCTCCGCCGAGAGAACCTGCTGCTCAAGGCTGGTGCGAATCACATAGACGCCATCCAAGGCCGCCTCCGCGGCGATCCGGGCCGCCTCCCGCTGGTAGCTGAAGGACGTCTCGCAGATGTGCAGCACAAAGTGTTTGCCGACTTTGTACTGGTTGAGGACCTTGCCGATCCGCACGCCGATCTTCTCTTTGCCTTTCAAGGGACGAGCCTTGCGGGCCACGGCGGCGACGATCTCATCGAGTTTCTTTTCGGTCGCTTTGAGCAACTCCTCCCGCTTGGCGCGTCGACGTTCCGCCAGCAGCGGATTGCGACAAACGACCAGGCGTTCGTCAGGAAAGTCGTCTGAGGTGACCTCCGCCAGATCACGATCATCGAAGAGCGACATCTGAATGACGCCTTGAGAGGCGAGTTTCTGGATGCCCTCGGCCCGCAGCGCGGTGATCCAGTCCAGGCCGTCCGTGCCCCGCAGATCCTCGTCGATCCGCTTGCTGGTGATCAGGCCGCGATCCCCGACCATCACGACCCGGGCGATGCCGAACCGCGTGCGCACCTTAGCGATTTGCGAAGCCAGCGTGGAGGGGTCGGCCGTGTTGCCCGCGAAAACGTCCACCGACACCGGACAACCTTCCGTATTGCACAACAGGCCGTAGACGATCTGCGGGAACCGCCGTCTGCCGTCGCGACTGTAACCGTACTGCACCAGGTCGGGCCGGCTGCCGGTGTAGTAGCTGGAACTCACGTCGTACAACAACAACGTGCCGTCATAGAGATGCTGCCTGGCCAGTTTATTCTCCATCCGCGACTGCCGCCGACCCAACCAATCCAGCGCTTGGTAGACTTCTCTCTCGGCCACATCCTCGAGCCCCAGTTCCAGCGAAAGACTGCTGGTCGCCGTCTCGGCCTGGAGTGCTCGCACACTCGCCAGCTTCGAACTGGGATGCAGAATCCGCGCCACAATCATCGCGATGACGAGCGTGCGCTCGCGGCACGACCGGGAGGCGATGACCGTGTCCAGGCCCATCCGCTCGATGGTTCCCAGCACCGCTGCCACATGCCCGTGGGGCAGACTGCGGACGATTTCCCAAGGTCCACCCTCCGGCGGCGATTCTCCCCGCAGTCGCCGGCGGATGGTCTCGATCAAGTCGGCAGGCAGATGCGAGAGGTTGCCGAGCGTTTCGTGTTTGACCTTCCCACCTTCGCGGTACGATCGCCGCAAGAGGTGCGTCTGATACACCTTCCCCTTGTGCTTGCGAGTCGTCGTGGCTACGTGGACTGCACCGTTTCTCTTTGCCATGCCTCATAAATAGCATTTGTCACCTCGAAAGTCAATCCAATCTCAAATATTTAGTGGCTACAGACTGCAAAATAAAAATCGACAATAAGCCCTTACGGAGACAGCACTTAATTACAAAAAAGACCGGAAATGTGATAGAAGTTTGGACTAATCGTCAGCGGCGGATCCGATAAGATGGTACTGCCAACAGCCCGGCGGTCGCTCGCTTCCGCGAGCGTCGCCGGGCTGCGGCGTTTCAGGTGTGCAGCCCCTCGCCGGAT